>NZ_JBIAPU010000010.1:0-283390 GCF_042888465.1 Streptomyces sp. NPDC002888
CTAATCCACCCCGAAGGGCTTCATCGTTCGACTTGCATGTGTTAAGCACGCCGCCAGCGTTCGTCCTGAGCCAGGATCAAACTCTCCGTGAATGTTTTCCCGTAATCGGGATGACACATCACGAGAGCGGTGCGAGGGGAGGAATAATCCCCTCGCACACAGCGTCCTCGCTGTGTTTTTTCAAAGGAACCTCGTCCTCCCGAGCGGGAGAGACGGGGTATCAACATATCTGGCGTTGACTTTTGGCACGCTGTTGAGTTCTCAAGGAACGGACGCTTCCTTTGTACTCACCCTCTCGGGCTTTCCTCCGGGCGCTTCCCTTCGGTCTTGCGTTTCCGACTCTATCAGATCTTTTTCCGATCCGATTTCCTCGGTGCTTTCCAGGTTCCCGCTCTCGCGTTTCCCTTTCCGGCGGTTCCGACTTTATCAGAAGCTTCAGGTCGCTTTGACCGACCGTCTGTTTCCGAATCATCGGGAGGGACTTCCTTGAAATCAACGATCGATGATCGATGTTTCCGGAAGTAGATAGGTTACTCACTGTTGCCGACCGGTGAACCTGGTTCCAGGCAACTGTTCGAATCTACCTCCCCACGCGCTCCGTGTCAACGGCTCTTGTGGGGCGAAGGGAACAGTAGCAGTTCGGTTGGGCCGTCCGCACATCACGCGGCTGTCGGGACGGTCGCGCTGCGCTCGGCTTCCTCGACGTCGCCGGTGTCTCCGGCGCGGGCCGCTCGACCGCCCAGGACATAGACGTAGACGAGGAAGGCCAGCTCGGCGGCGACGCCGATGCCGATGCGGGCCCAGGTGGGGAGGCCCGACGGGGTGACGAAGCCTTCTATGGCGCCCGAGACGAAGAGCACCAGGGCGAGGCCGATGGCCATGCCGACGGCGGCGCGGCCCTCCTCGGCGAGGGCTGTGCGTCGGGTGCGCGGGCCCGGGTCGATGAGGGTCCAGCCGAGGCGGAGCCCGGTGCCCGCGGCGACGAAGACCGCTGTGAGTTCGAGCAGACCGTGCGGGAGGACCAGGCCGAGGAAGGTGTCGAGGCGGCCGACCGAGGACATCAGGCCCAAGCCGACGCCCAGGTTGAGCATGTTCTGGAAGAGGATCCAGAGGACGGGGAGGCCCAGGAAGACGCCCAGGACCAGGCACATCGCGGCGGCTTGGGCGTTGTTCGTCCATACCTGGGCGGCGAAGGCGGCCGCGGGGTGGCTCGAGTAGTACGTCTCGTACTCTCCGCCGGGGCGGGTGAGCTCACGCAGTTCGCTGGGGGCCGCGATGGTGGACTGGACTTCGGGGTGGGTGCCGATCCACCAGCCCAGGAGGATGGCGACGGCGGTCGAGAGCAGCGCGGTGGGTACCCACCAATGGCGCGACCGGTAGACCGCGGCGGGGAAGCCGTGGCCGAGGAAACGCGTCACGTCGCGCCAGGAGGCGCGCCGGTTTCCTGTCACCGCCCCGCGCGCGCGTGCCACCAGCTGACTGAGTCGGCCGGTGAGCTGCGGGTCGGGTGCGCTGGACTGGATCAGGGAGAGGTGGGTGGCGGTGCGTTGGTAGAGGGCGACGAGTTCGTCGGCCTCCGTGCCGGTGAGGCGGCGCTGACGTCGGAGGAGGGCCTCGAGGCGGTCCCACTCGGCTCGGTGGGCGGAGACGAAGACGTCGAGGTCCATCGGTTTTCCTGCTCCTCGGCTGCTCGTCGACGACCGGTCTTGAGCGTCAGCTTGTCGTACTGCGGCGCGATGCGTCCTCAGCTTGGCAGACTGGCCGTCACCGGGGCAGAGCAGGGGAAGGGACGGCGGACGTGAGTGAGCTGGTTACCGGCGAGGCGGTGGCGTTGGAGCTGCGCCCCGCGAAGCTGCCCAGCAGGGCCTTGGCCATCGTGCTGGATCTTCTGGTGGCCATGTTCGCCTACATCGTCGTGACCATGGTTCTGGTGGTGTCCGCGGCTTCCCTGGACGAGGCCGCGCAGATCGCGTTGTCCATCGCCGCGTTCCTGCTTGTGCTGGTGGGTGGTCCGATCGCGGTGGAGACGCTCAGCCATGGGCGTTCGCTCGGGAAGCTGGCGTGCGGGCTGCGCGTGGTTCGGGATGACGGAGGGCCGATACGGTTCCGGCACGCGCTGGTGCGGGGCGCTATCGGCGTGGTCGAGATCCTGATGACGTTCGGAGTCGTCGCCTGTATCGCGTCGCTCGTCTCGGCGCGGGGGCGACGGCTCGGTGACGTGTTCGCGGGGACGCTGGTGGTGCGGGAGCGGGTACCCGTCGGGCACGCGGGCTTCGTGCCGCCTCCTCCGCCCTGGCTCGCCGGTCGCTTCTCCGGGCTCGATCTGTCGGCGGTTCCCGATGCGCTGTGGCTCGCGATCCGGCAGTACCTGGGTCGGATGCAGCAGTTGGATCCGGCGGTGGGTTGGACGATGGCGGAACGGCTCGCCGCCGACCTCTCGACCCGTACGGGCACTCCGGTGCCGCCGGGAGTTCCGCCGGCCGCGTATCTGGCGGCCGTGGTGCAGGAACGGCAGGTGCGGGAGGCGCGACGGGCCTTCGGGAACGATCCGGCGGCTGGTCCGCGGGCGGCGGGGAGCGGCCCCGTCGTGGGCCAGGCGGCCGGGCCCGGAGCCGCAGTGGGTATGCCGGGAGCGTACGGGCCTCCTGCCGGCCAGCAGCCGCCGGCGGGCGCTCCTCTGCCGCCCGCCACGGCGCCCTTCCCTGGGCATCACCCCGGGCATCACCCCGCGCAGCCTCAGACTTCGGCTTCCGTGGGCGCACCCCCGGCCCGCAAGGACGAGCCGCCGGCCGATCGCCCCGCCACCGGATTCGTGCCGCCGGCGTGACTCCGCCCGACCGCACGGCAGGCCGGCCGCTCAGTCGCCGGCTTGACCCCGGCACCGCCGCCTCACTCGAACACCGACGGCGGTGACTCCAGGTCCTCCAGCTCGATGCCGGGTGCCGCGAGGACCACGTCGCCGGCGATGTGCACGGTGTGCCGTTCGCCGGTGTCCAGGGCTGTGACCTGGTATTCGTCCACGGTCAGGGGGCCGTTGTCAGTGGCGTGTGCTTCGCTCTTCACCAGGGCCCAGGACTGGTCGACGGTGCGCGGGGCGAGGACCGGGTCGGTGAAGGCGACGAGGCGTACGCGGGTTGCCGCGGCGGAAGGGGTGAGGCGTAGGAGACGGGCGGTGGCGATGAGAAACGCGGGGGACGTGCCGGTGAAGGCGTGGGCGAGGACGTTGCCCTCCGTGGCCTGAGTGCCGGTGGGGTCGGTGCGGACCCAGGTGACGCCGTCCAGGGCGGCGCCGCGGACCTGCCAGCTTCTCGCGTGGAGTTCGAGGCGGATGGGGCGGCCGAGTTCGTCGAGGGTGAGGTCGACGGAGCCGGAGTGGTCGCCCGAGGGGGTGGTCAGTTGGGAGACGTAGCGCCAGCCGGAAGGGCCGGGGGCGCACTGGAAGTGCTCTTCTGCGAGGGGGGTGTGATCGTGCGGATCGTGGAGCGAATAACGGCCGCGGGGCATGGGGGTCCTGGATCTTGACGGGCTGACCGGGATCGGTGCGGCCGAAGGCCAAAGGGGCAGGCCCCCGGCACGGGGGTGCGGGGGCCTGCCTCGGAGGACCTGCCGCTGTGGGCGCGTCAGCGCACGGACGCGCCCACAGCGGGCGGGGCTACCGACTCGCTCACTACCGGCTCAGTAGCGGTAGTGGTCCGACTTGAAGGGGCCCTCGACCTCTACGCCGATGTACGAGGCCTGCTCGGGGCGCAGCTTGGTGAGCTTCACGCCGAGCGCGTCCAGGTGGAGGCGGGCGACCTTCTCGTCGAGGTGCTTGGGGAGCACGTAGACGCCGGTCGGGTACTCGTCGGGCTTGGTGAACAGCTCGATCTGGGCCAGGGTCTGGTCCGCGAAGGAGTTGGACATCACGAACGACGGGTGACCGGTGGCGTTGCCCAGGTTCAGCAGGCGGCCCTCGGACAGGACGATGAGCACCTTGCCGTCGGGGAACGTCCAGGTGTGGACCTGCGGCTTGACCTCGTCCTTGACGATGCCCGGGATCTTCGCGAGGCCGGCCATGTCGATCTCGTTGTCGAAGTGACCGATGTTGCCGACGATGGCCTGGTGCTTCATCTTGGCCATGTCCGAGGCCATGATGATGTCCTTGTTGCCGGTCGTGGTGACGAAGATGTCGGCCTTGTCGATGACCTCGTCGAGGGTCGTGACCTGGTAGCCGTCCATCGCCGCCTGGAGGGCGCAGATCGGGTCGATCTCGGTGACGATGACCCGGGCGCCCTGTCCGCGCAGGGACTCCGCGCAGCCCTTGCCCACGTCGCCGTAACCGAAGACGACCGCGGTCTTGCCGCCGATGAGGACGTCGGTGGCGCGGTTGATGCCGTCGATCAGGGAGTGGCGGCAGCCGTACTTGTTGTCGAACTTCGACTTGGTGACGGCGTCGTTGACGTTGATCGCGGGGAACAGGAGGACGCCGTCGCGCTGCATCTCGTACAGGCGGTGGACGCCGGTCGTGGTCTCCTCGGTCACGCCGCGGATCTCGGAGGAGAGCTGGGTCCACTTCTGCGAGCCGTCCGTGATGGTGCGGTGCAGCAGTTCGAGGATGACGCGGTGCTCGTCGGACTCGGCGGTGTCGAGGGAGGGGACCTTGCCGTCCTTCTCGTACTCGACGCCCTTGTGGACGAGGAGGGTGGCGTCACCACCGTCGTCGAGGATCATGTTCGGGCCGCCGGTGGGGCTGTCCGGCCAGGTCAGGGCCTGCTCGGTGCACCACCAGTACTCCTCCAGGGTCTCGCCCTTCCAGGCGAAGACCGGGATGCCCTGGGGGTTGTCCGGGGTGCCGTTCGGGCCGACGGCGATGGCGGCGGCCGCGTGGTCCTGGGTGGAGAAGATGTTGCAGGACGCCCAGCGGACCCGCGCGCCCAGGGCGGTCAGGGTCTCGATCAGGACGGCCGTCTGCACGGTCATGTGGAGGGAGCCGGTGACACGGGCACCGGCGAGGGGCTGCGCCTCGGCGTACTCCCTGCGGATCGCCATCAGGCCGGGCATCTCGTGCTCGGCGAGGGTGATCTCCTTGCGGCCGAACTCGGCCAGGGAGAGGTCGGCGACCTTGAAGTCCTGTCGGTTGTCGACAGTCGTCATTACGAGCTGCTCCTCGGGGTTGGGGGCGAGGTGGGTACGGCTGGTCTGCGCGGCGGCGGACACACGGGTGCCCGAAGGAGGACACAGGCATGCCCCCGTACGCGCAGCGCAGTCCGTCGGAGGCCCTCTCTCCCTCGGTCGGTCCGCGGTGGGACCGCCCGACCGCCATCAGCAGCGACGTCTGGCTCCGTCCCAAGCTAACACCGGTCGCCCCGGCCGCCCCAGTCCTCCTTCGCAGACATCCTGCCAACTACGGCGGTCGTTCGGTGTCCCCTGTTTGCGGGAGGGGAGGCCCGCGAGGGGTGGAGCAGCGGTGGCGGGCCCGGAGGACCAGGGACTTTTGCGTGCTTGTGCCTGTCCTTTGAGCGTGGGGGCAGGTGTTGGCAGGATGCGGGGAGATCGGCACAAGCGATCGATCTTGCGGGGCGTCCGGGACGGCGGCCCGTGTGACGAAGGCGTGAGGAGATCGATGTGACCAGTCCGGCCGGCCCTCCCCCCACGGGCAGCGACGACGGCGAGCGGAAGAGGCTCAAACTGCTCGCGGTGACCGCCTGTCCGACCGGCATCGCGCACACGTACATGGCGGCGGAGAAGCTCGCGCAGGCCGCCGAGAGCCGCGGTATCGACATGAAGGTGGAGACACAGGGATCCATCGGGGCCGAGAACGTCCTCGACGACAACGATGTCAGGACCGCCGACGGCATCATCGTCGCGGCGGACAAGGACGTGGACCTGAGCCGTTTCGTGGGCAAGCGGGTTCTGACCGTCGGGGTCGCCGAGGGGATCCGTCACCCCGAGCAACTGATCGAGCAGGTGAGGTCCGCGCCCGTGCACACGGCGGACGGTGCACCGTCGTCGCCGTCGCCGATGGGCGGGGGCCGGGGCGGTGAGCGGAGCGCGGTGTACAAGGCGCTGATGAACGGCGTCTCGTACATGATCCCGTTCGTGGTCGTGGGCGGTCTGCTGATCGCGGTCTCGCTCGCGCTCGGGGGTGATGCGACGGCCAAGGGCTATGTGATCCCGGAGGGCAGCTTCTGGGCCCATGTGAACGAGATCGGTGTCATCGGGTTCCAGTTGATGATCCCGATCCTGTCCGGCTACATCGCGTACGCCATAGCCGACCGGCCCGCGCTCGTGCCGGGCATGATCGGCGGGTGGATCGCCAACACCGGTGCGCTGTACGACTCGGAGGCCGGGGCCGGGTTCATCGGGGCGATCGTGACCGGGTTCCTCGCCGGGTATCTGGTGCTGGGGATCAAGCAGGTGAAGGTCCCGAAGTTCGCGCAGCCGATCATGCCGATCATCGTGATCCCGATCGTGGCGACCACGGCGCTGGGGCTGTTCTTCATCTACGTCATCGGCAAGCCGATCTCCTGGGTGTTCGAGCACCTGACCAGCTGGCTCAGCGGGATGACGGGCACGAGTGCGGTGCTGCTGGGTGCGATCCTCGGGCTGATGATCGCGTTCGACATGGGCGGACCGGTCAACAAGACGGCGTTCCTGTTCGGTGCGGGGCTCATCGCGACCGGCAACCAGACGGTCATGGGCATGTGCGCGGCCGCGATCCCCGTGATGCCGCTGGGGCAGGGGCTGGCCACGCTGATCCGCAGGCGGCTGTACACCGAGCAGGAGCGGGAGACGGGGCTGGCCGCGCTGTTCATGGGCTGCTTCGGCATCTCCGAGGGCGCGATCCCGTTCGCGGCGGCGCGACCGGCGCAGGTCATCCCCGCCAACATGCTCGGCGGCGCGGTGGCCGGTGCGGTGGCCGGGCTCGCCGGGGTGGAGGACGCGGTGCCGCACGGAGGGCCGATCGTGGCGGTGCTGGGCGCGGTGAGCGGCGTACCGATGTTCTTCGTGGCGGTGGTGATCGGCACGGTGGTGACCGCGGTGACGACGGTCCTGCTGCTGGGCTTCGGCGAGCGCGGGCGCCCCGGGGCGCCGGACGCCGGCCTGGGCCCGGCCGGTTCCGAGCCCGTGCTGGTCGGAGCCGGTGTGGGGGCGCCGGGCGGCGGTGTGGTCGTGTCGCAGCGGAGTGCGGAAGCGGCCGTGGGCGAACGGGCCGCGCGGGTCCCTGAGGCCGACGACGCCACTCGTGGGTCTGTGGAGACGGCCGCCGACGAGGCCGGCCGGACAGTCCCGGAAGGAGACGCCGAACCAGAGGTCCTCTCCGGGTATCTCACCGGGCAGACCGTCGAGGTCCGGCTCGAGGTCGCCGACAAGGAGGCCGCGATCCGGGAGATGGCGGGGCTGTTGGCCCGGACCGGGCGGGTCGCTGATGTCGACGCGTTGGTGCGGACGGCGCTGCGGCGTGAGGAGCAGGGCACGACCGGGCTCGGCGAGGAGATCGCGATACCGCACGCGAAGACGGACGCGGTGACCGCGCCGGTCGTCGGGTTCGCGCGGTCCGCCGAGGGCATCGAGTGGGGCTCGCCTGACGGTACGAAGGCCCGGCTGGTGTTCATGATCGCCGTACCGGAGGCGGCCGCGGGGGACGAGCATCTGCGGATCCTGGCGTTGCTGTCGCGCAAGCTGATGGACGCCGGGTTCCGGGAGCGGTTGCTGGCGGCGCCGGACGAGCGGGCCGTCCTCGACGTCCTGGGCGAGATCCGGTAGTCGCGGGCCTGCCTCGGGCCGCACAGGCTGTTCACGGTCCGCCGCTACGGTGCCGTGCTGTCGCTGGTGACCGTGCTGCTCTGGTAGCCGGCCCGCAGGCCCGTACGGGCCAGAAGGTCGACGGGGACGAGGTGCGGCGGGGTGACGTGGTGCTCGGCCTGGCCTCGCTGCTCGGGCTGGTCATGGCGCTGACGGGGCTGGGCCTCGGGATCGCCGCCGTGGTCGTGCGACGGCCGCGCCGGTCCCGGTGCGGCCGGCTTGGCCCACGCACGTCTGAGTGCGGGACCGAGGGGACGTGCGAAGGGGCCCGCCGATGTGCTCGGCGGGCCCCTTCGGCGTGTGTGCGGGGAGCTCAGTGCTCGGTGGGGTGCTGGGCCGGTCCCCCGGGGGTCGCCTCGCGGTCGGGGCCCTTGGCGGCCTCGGCCTCGCTGTAGATGTCGGGTTCGAGGTAGATCACGCGGGCGATCGGCACGGACTCGCGGATACGGGCCTCGGCGGCGTTGATGGCGGAGGCGACCTCGGCGGCCGTGTCGTCGTGCTGGACGGCGATCTTGGCGGCGACGAGCAGTTCCTCGGGGCCGAGGTGGAGCGTGCGCATGTGGATGATGCCGGTGACGGTGTCGCCGTCGACGATCGCGGTCTCGATCCTCTTGACCTCTTCGACGCCTGCGGACTCGCCGAGCAGCAGGGACTTGGTCTCGGCGGCCAGGACGAGGGCGATCAGGATGAGCAGGATGCCGATGCAGAGGGTGCCGATGCCGTCCCAGACTCCGTCGCCGGTGAGGAGCGCCAGGCCGACGCCGCCGAGGGCGAGGATCAGGCCGACGAGCGCGCCGAAGTCCTCCAGGAGGACGACGGGGAGCTCGGGCGCCTTGGCGCGGCGGACGAACTCCTTCCAGGAGAGGTCGCCGCGCAGCGGGTTGGACTCCTTGATGGCCGTCCGGAAGGAGAAGCTCTCGGCGATGATCGCGAAGACCAGGACGCCCACCGGCCAGTACCAGTGCTCGATCTCGTGCGGGTGCTTGATCTTCTCGTAGCCCTCGTAGATGGCGAACATGCCGCCGACCGAGAAGAGGACGATCGAGACGAGGAAGGCGTAGATGTAGCGCTCGCGGCCGTAGCCGAAGGGGTGTTGGGGGGTGGCCTCGCGCTGGGCCTTCTTGCCGCCGAGCAGCAGGAGGAACTGGTTGCCGGAGTCGGCGAGCGAGTGCACGCCCTCCGCGAGCATCGACGACGAGCCGCTGAACGCGAACGCCACGAACTTCGATACCGCGATCGCGAGGTTGGCGCCGAGTGCCGCCACGATCGCCTTGGTGCCGCCTGACGCGCTCATCTGTCCGGAGTGTCCCTTCGCCTTCGTACGTACGCCGTGCAGGGCGTGCCTCGTCGTGCCTGCCTCGTCGTGGCTTTGCCCGTCCTTTGCCGGTGGGCCATTGTTGCAGCCCGGTCCGACAGCGGTGCGGCAGGCCGCCCGTCCGCGGCCCTCGCAGCGGGATCGTCAGGCGATGACCGTGGCCCGGAAGACCGTTCCGGCGCCGGACACCTCGGCCTTTTCGCCCGCCGGGACGAAGACCGACCGGCCAGGCGTCAGTTCGTGTTCCCCCGCGCGGACGGTTCCAGCCGTGCAGAGCAGGATCTGCGGGGTCGCGCGGGTGAGGTCGTGGGCGCCGCCCCCTTCGGGGAGGACGTGGCGGGAGAGGCGGAACTCGTCGATGGGGGTCTCGTAGACCTCCTCGCCGTCCGGGGCGGCCTCCGGGCGCAGGACGCCGGGGTCGCCGGCCTCGAAGCGGACGATGCGCAGGAGTTCGGGCACGTCGACGTGCTTGGGGGTGAGGCCGCAGCGCAGGACGTTGTCGGAGTTGGCCATGATCTCGACGCCGAGGCCGCTGAGGTAGGCGTGCGGTATGCCGGCCCCGAGGAACAGGGCCTCGCCGGGCTGGAGCCGGACGTGGTTGAGGAGCATCGCGGCGATGACGCCCGGGTCGCCCGGGTAGTGGTGGGCGATGCCCGCGTAGGGGGCGTAGTCGCCGCCGAGGCGGTCGCAGGCGGCCGCGGCCTCGGCGACGGTGTGGGCCATCTCCTCGGGGTCGGCGGTCAGTACGGCGGTGAGGACCTCGCGCAGCGCCGCGTCCTCGGGATGGGCGCGCAGGACGTCGACGTACGGCTTGAGGGAACCGACGCCGAGACCCTCGAGGAGGACTGCGGCGCGGGCGGGGTCGCGGAAGCCGCACAGGCCGTCGAACTCGGTGAGGGCGCAGATCAGTTCGGGCTTGTGGTTGGCGTCCTTGTAGTTGCGGTACGGGGCGTCGACGGGGATGTTGCGGCGTTCCTCGTCGGCGTAGCCCTCCCGCGCCTGCTCCAGGTCGGGATGCACCTGGAGGGAGAGCGGGGCGCCGGCGGCGAGGATCTTGAGGAGGAAGGGCAGGCGGGGGCCGAACCTGGCGACGGCGCTTTCGCCGAGCTCTCGCTTCGGGTCGGCGTCGATGACCTCGACGAGCGTGCCGCGCGCGGTGCGCGAGGGTGCGCCCGGGTGCGCTCCCATCCACATCTCCGCCTGCGGTTCACCGGTCGGCTCGACGCCGAGCAGCTTGGGGATGGCGGTGGGGGAACCCCAGGCGTAGGGGCGCACGGTGTTGTCGAGGCGGTCCATGTACGTCGTGCTTCTCTCTGCCGGTTCTCTCGTACGACTCTCAGTGCGCCCGTACGACTCTCAGGGCGTCGTGGTCATGATCGGGCCCGCGAGGCGAGCGCCAGGTAAACGGCGGCGAAATCCGTGATGGCGATCAGTTCGGCGAGGGTCTCCAGTTCGCCCCCGGGCTCCGGCTCGAGCTCACTGATCGGGGTGTCGTGGCTGAGGGCCAGGTCACGGGCGGCGGGGGCGGCGGTGAGGCCGCCGATCGGGCGGTCGCGGAGCAGCACCACGCGCGCGTGCAGGGCAGGCGGCTCATCGACGCGGTCGCGGAAGAAGTCGTCGGGGTCGGCGCTGGCGGCCAGCGGGCCGGCGAGCAGGGCGCTGTGCGCGGCGAGCGCCTCGGGCAGGTCGGCGACGACCGCAGGGGTGCCGGAGAGCTCGGCGAGGGCGGCGACGAAGCGGTGGCCGGCCGGGCCCGCGGAGGTGCCCTCGGTCCAGATCACCGGGAGGGAGTCGGCGAGTTCGGCGGCCAGGGTCTTGGCGGGGTTGCTGTAGGTCGCGATGGCGGGGCCGCAGCGTTCGGCGACCTGGTCGAGGCGGTCGGCGACCTTCTCCAGGGCGTCGGGCTGGGCGGAGATCAGGCCGGCGCGGTCCAGGATCGCGAGGAGCGGGGTGAACAGGGCCCACAGGACGCCGGGGGCCGAGGCCGCGACGGGCAGCTGTTCGTCCAGCTCGTAGGGGGCGGTCGCCATGGGCACGAAGAGGCCGTGCGAGGCGCTGACCGACTCGGTGAGCAGGGCGCCGGCGGGTGCGACGGCGACGACGGTGACGCCGCGCCGGTAGGCCTGTTCGGCGAGCAGGGCGAGGGACGGTTCGGAGCCGTCGGGGGTGGCGATCAGGAGCAGGTCCACGGAGCCGGCCCAGCCGGGGAGTTCCCAGCGCAGGGCGCCGGCGGCGGGGGCCACGCCGGTGGGGGTGAGCCGGATGACGGGGCAGCCGGTGCCGGCGAGGGAGCCGAGGAGGTCGGCGACGCAGGTGGCGGCGGCGCCGGGGCCCGCGATGAGGATCGCGCGGGGGCGGCCGTCGGGTTTGAGGTCGTTGACGCCGGCCTCGGTGGCGTGCCGGAGGGCCGTGCGGACGCGGGCGCCCGCTTCGGCGGCGCCGCGCAGGAGGGCGCGGCGGTCGGCCTCGGCGAGGGCCTCCGGTGTGTCGAGCAGCGATTCGTCGAGCATGGGCGGCAGTCTCCGATCGCCGGGTCGTCGTCGTTAGGCGGGGCGGCGGGCCTCGTCGACGAGGAGGACGGGGATGCCGTCACGGACGGGGTACGCCAGGCCGCAGTCCTGTCCGGTGCAGATCAGCTCGGTGTCCTGTTCCTTGAGGGGGGCGTGGCAGGCCGGGCAGGCGAGGATCTCCAGGAGGCCGGCTTCGAGCGGCATGGGGGTTCCCTTCGGGGCGGGGTGGTGCGCGCGTGCGTGTGGTTTGTGCTTGTGCGGATGTGCCTGGTCAGGTTACCGCCGGTGAGGTTGCGGTGTGGGGGTGCGGCCAGGGCTGGGGCCGGGGGCGGGGTGGATCGCGCGGCCCGGCGCTGACGGGGTGCCGTCCGCGCCGACCCTCACCGGGGGTGTGGGCTCGAGCCCACACCCCCAATGCCTCGGAGGAAGGTCAGCCCCTGATGATCGCCAGGACCTCGTCCCGTACCTGGGCGACCGTCTTCTCGTCGCGGGCCTCGGCGTTGAGGCGCAGGAGGGGTTCGGTGTTGGAGGGGCGGACGTTGAACCACCAGTCGGGAGCGGTGACCGTGAGCCCGTCGAGGTCGTCGAGGGTGACGTCCTCGCGGGCCTCGAAGGCGGAGCGCACGGCGGCGAGGCGGCCCGTCTGGTCGGCGACCGTGGAGTTGATCTCGCCGGAGGCGGCGTAGCGGTCGTACTGGGCGACCAGGGCCGAGAGCGGGCCCTCCTGGCCGCCGAGGGCCGCGAGGACGTGCAGGGCGGCCAGCATGCCGGTGTCGGCGTTCCAGAAGTCCTTGAAGTAGTAGTGCGCGGAGTGCTCGCCGCCGAAGATCGCGCCGGTGCGCGCCATCTCGGCCTTGATGAAGGAGTGGCCCACGCGCGTGCGGACCGGTGTGCCGCCGTTCTCCTTCACGACCTCCGGGACCGACCAGGACGTGATCAGGTTGTGGATGACCGTGCCCTTGCCGCCGTGCTTGGCCAGCTCGCGCGAGGCCACCAGCGCGGTGATCGCGGACGGCGGGATCGGGTCGCCGTGCTCGTCGACGACGAAGCAGCGGTCGGCGTCGCCGTCGAAGGCGATGCCGAGGTCGGCGCCCTCCTCGCGGACTCGCTTCTGAAGGTCCACGATGTTCGCCGGGTCCAGCGGGTTCGCCTCGTGGTTGGGGAACGTGCCGTCGAGCTCGAAGTACATCGGCACGAGCTCCAGGGGCAGACCCGAGAAGACCGTGGGAACGGTGTGGCCACCCATGCCGTTGCCCGCGTCGACGACGACCTTCAGGGGGCGGATGGAGGTCAGGTCGACGAGGGAGCGCAGGTGTTCCGCGTAGTCCTCCAACGTGTCGCGGTGCGTGATCGTTCCCGTCGTCGCCGTCGGCGCGGGGGCGCCCCTGTCCGTCCACTGCTCGGCCAGCTCGCGGATCTCGGCGAGGCCGGTGTCCTGGCCGACCGGCGCGGCGCCCGCGCGGCACATCTTGATGCCGTTGTACTGCGCCGGGTTGTGCGACGCCGTGAACATGGCGCCCGGCAGGTTCAGCGCGCCCGACGCGTAGTACAGCTGGTCGGTCGAGCACAGGCCGATCTCGGTGACGTCGACGCCCAGGGCCGCCGCTCCGCGCCCGAAGGCCCGCGACAGGCCGGGCGACGAGGGCCGCATGTCATGGCCGATCACGATCGCCTCCGCCCCGGTCACCTGGGCGAAGGCCGCCCCGAAGAGCTCGGCCAGCGGCTCGTCCCACTGGTCGGGGACGACCCCGCGTACGTCGTACGCCTTAACGATCTGCGACAGATCAGCAGCCACGGCCAACCCTCCTGAAAGTCCTATCGGTCATCCCAAACTACCCGCCCAGGCTGACAGTCCGCTGTGTGGACCGTGAGTGGATTCCCAGCCGTCACCTCAGGTCAGGGCAGCGTTCGCGAACAGCTCAGGGCAGCATCCAGTCCAGCACCGGCGAGCTCTGGCCGACGACGATCAGGCACATCACCAGCAGCAGGCCCGCGCTCCACGGCAGCACCTTGCGCAGCACATCCCCCTCACGGCCCGCGAGGCCCACGGCCGCACAGGCGATGGTGAGGTTCTGCGGCGAGATCATCTTGCCCAGGACGCCGCCCGAACTGTTGGCGGCGGCGAGGAGTTCGGGCGACAGGCCCGACTCGCGGGCGGCCGTCACCTGGAGAGCGCCGAAGAGCGCGTTGGCGGAGGTGTCCGACCCGGTGACGGCGACGCCGAACCAGCCGAGGACCGGTGACAGGAAGGCGAGTCCCGCGCCGGCCGCCGCCACGAAGTGGCCGATCGTGGCGGCCTGTCCGGAGAGGTTCATGACGTACGCCAGGGCGAGCACGGACGTCACTGTCAGGATCGCGAACCGCAGTTCGCGCACGGTCGCGGCCCACTCCCTGACCGCCACGCGCGCGTGCACCCCGAGGACGACCGCCGTCAGCACCCCGGCGAGCAGCACGAGCGTGCCCCCGGTGGACACGATCGGCCAGGTGAAGAGGTTGCCGCTCACGGGCTTTCCGTCCGGGCCCGCCACGTTCAGGAAGGGCCAGTCGTAGGTCTGGTTCGCCTTCGCGAGCCAGTCCTTGACCGCCGGGATCTGGGCGACGGAGAAGATCGCGACGATCAGCGCGTACGGGGCGTAGGCGCGCACGACCTCGCCGCGCGGGTCGTCCTGGTCGAGTTCCTCGCTGCGTGCGCCGGTCAGGACGGACGCGCGAACGGACTCGGCGGCGGGCACGCGCGCGTGCGGTACGGCGGCCAGGGCCCCTGCACCCGCCAGGGCGGCGCCGATGTCGGCGAGTTGTGCGGAGACGTAGTTGGAGGCGGCGAACTGGGCGACGGCGAAAGCGAATCCGCATGCCAGGGCGGGCACCCAGGTCTCCCGCAGTCCCCGTCGGCCGTCGACCAGCCAGACCAGCACCACCGGCACCACGAGGGCCAGCAACGGCGTCTGACGGCCCACCACGGTGGCCACGGAGTCCAGCGGCAGACCGGTGACCTGAGCGAGCGTCACCACCGGCGTGCCCATGGCGCCGAACGCGACGGGCGCGGTGTTGGCGACCAGCGCGACGACCGCGGCCCGCACCGGGTCAAAGCCGAGTGCGACGAGCATGACCGAGCAGATGGCGACCGGCGCCCCGAACCCGGCAAGCGCTTCCAGGAGCGCGCCGAAGCAGAAGGCGACCACGAGTGCCTGGATGCGCGGATCGTCGGAGAGTCGCCCGAAGGAGCGGCGCAGGATGTCGAAGTGCCGGGTATGGACGGTCATCCGGTAGACCCACAGGGCGTTGACGACGATCCACAGGATGGGGAAGAAGCCGAACACGGCTCCCTGGGCGCCGCTGGAGAGCGTCTGGTCCAGCGGCATGCCGTACGCGAGCCAGGCGACCAGGACGGCCGCCAGGAGGCCTGTGAGGCCCGCCAGGTGTGCCTTGAGGCGGACTCCGCCGAGCAGGATCAGGACGAGGACGAGGGGCAGGGCCGCCACGAGGGCGGACAGGCCGAGTGAGCCGGCGACGGGTTCCAGTTCCTGGACGTACACGGGCGCCTCCCCGATTCCGTCATGCAGAAAGCGATTTCTCGTTTCGGCTGAACGAAATCGTCACGTCCACGACAAGCGCCCGTCAATGGGCGCGCATCGGCGAACGCGGATCATCACAGGAGGGGCACAACGCGCCGAGGGCGACTCAGTTGTCAGGTGAGCGCAGCACCCGCAGGTGGCCGCGGCGCGCGACCTCCATCGGGTCGGCCCGACGCCCCCCGCCGCCACCACCGGCCCCGGCCGCCCGCTCCTGCGGACGGGCCGCCTCGCGCACGGCGTTGGCAAGCGCTTCCAGGTCGTCACCACTGGGGCGCGCGGGAGCCGAGCTGTCGAGGAGCCGGACGACCTCCCAGCCGCGCGGGGCGGTGAGGCGCTCGGAGTGCTCGGCGCACAGGTCGTAGCAGTGGGGTTCGGCGTAGGTGGCGAGCGGGCCGAGGACCGCGGTCGAGTCGGCGTAGACGTACGTCAGCGTCGCGACGGCGGGTCGGCCGCAAGCGGTGCGCGAACAGCGACGTACAGGGCTCACGACGTTGGACGGTACCGCACTCTTGAGCGGGCCGCGACGACTCTGCACCAGGTCACTCCACCGTGTCGCCCCGTGAAACGCCCCACACGCCCCTCCCGGCGCACGGCGCTGACCTGCGTCGACCCCCTTGTCCAAGGTGCCAAACGGACCCGGGTACGGTCATCAGTCGGTACAAACCCCGTCAATTGCCTTGAGGCCGACGGTCTCGGAGAGATACGGAATCGAGCCCAAGCTTGGCTGGAATGGTCATCCTGCGACATGCCGTACGAGGCCGCCCAGCGGCGTCCCGGACAGCCCGGTGGCACCGCGTGGGCACCGGGCGCGCGACCCCGGCGGGGACTACGCTTCACCAGTGATGGACAACCCCGTACCGCCCCGTGCCGCCGGCCCCGGCCCCCGCCGTCGTGATCGACACGGCCGGGGCATGCGCGGGCCGATCGCACCGCCGCAGGTGCCGCTCGCGGCCAGCCGTGCCGAGGTGTTCGCGGACCTGGTGCAGGACTCCGTGGAGCGCCTGGAGCGACGGTGGCCGCAGCTCGCCGACATCGATTTCCTGGTCCTCGAGGTGCCGCGCCTCGACGGGCCCAGCGGTCCCTGGAACGACGAGGCGGTGCCGCTCGGCGGCACGGTGCCCGCGCAGGACGGGCGCCGGGCCCGGGTGGTCGTGTACCGGCGGCCGGTCGAGATCCGCACAAAGGGGCGGGACGAGCGGGCGGCCCTGGTGCACGAGGTGGTCGTCGAGCAGATCGCCGAGCTGCTGGGGCTGACTCCGGAGACGGTGGACCCGCGATACGGCGAGGACTGACCGGACGCAGGCCCGCCGCCGCGGCGACGCCCTACTTCTCCAGGACCGACAGATCCTGGTCCGCCTCCGGTACCGCCACCGTCCCCCGGTCGTCCGGCAGGGTCTGGATCGTGAAGCCCGGGACGCCCTCCTCGGTGGCGGCCAGGGTGCGGGCGGCGTACACCGGGGCGCCCGAGACGGGCTCCACCGTGAGCGCGTAGGTGCCCTTCAGACCACTGGGGACCGGCGGCTCGACGTCCTGGGTCGTCCCGGACTTGATCGTGTACGTCTTCGACGCCGCCGTGCCGCCCTCGCTGCCCGCGGATGCGGTGACCTTGACCTCGGCGGTGCCGGTCGGGGCGGTCAGGGAGAGCGTGGATCCCTTGCCGCTGTTGTCGGCGGACGTCGCGCGCGTGCCGACGGGGTTCGTGGCGGGGATGAACGCCGTCTCCTGCTTGTCGCCCTTGCCGCGGACCACGCGGACGGCCGCGACGACCGGCACCGACCGGTCCGTGGGGGTCAGCACCAGCGAACCCGCCTCCCCGCGCGTGACGTCGCCCAGGTCGACCGCGGTCGTCATGCCGCCCTTGACGTGCAGCGTCTCGCTCCCGGCGGGCGTGATCAGCCCGGAGGGCGAAGCGAGGCGCACCTTCAGGTCCGCGTCGGCGTCGCCCGGCGTGAAGGCGATCAGGCGCACGGACGAGGCGTCCTTCGGGATGCCCGGCAGGACCAGGCTCGCCGCCGGGTCGGTGGACGCGGGCAGCCAGTCGCCGCCGAGCTTCTCGTCCAGCGCCTGGACGGCGGCCCCGACGCGGCCGCTGCGGACGTTCACGTGCACGGTGAGGTTGTCCTGCTTGTCGTCGGTGAGCGTGGACAGCAGTACCGGCTCGCTGGAGTGCGGCTGGATCGTGATGCCGTCCTGCACCGTGGTCTGCAGGGCGCCGTCCTTGCCGTAGAGCTCGATGTCGACGACGGCGGCGGAGTCGTCCGGGTTGGTCAGGTGCACGTAGTCCGTGCGGTCGGTGGCCGTGCTGGCACCCGGGAACCAGAACTCCGTGTCGGGCGCGGTGCAGTTGACACCCTGGAGGCCGCGGCCGGTGCCGGCGGCGACCTCGGTGGTCTCCTGGACGGTCCAGCCGGGGGCGAACTTCCCCTCGGCGGTGCCGACCAGTGCGGGCGAGTCGGCGCCGGAGGCGTCCCCGGTGACGGGCGTGCCGGGCGCCTTCGGCGTGAGGACCGGCTTGTCCCCGCCCTTGCCCTTCTCGCCCTTCCCGTCCTGCTTGCCCTGCTTGTCCTTGGTGCCGTCGTCCCCTGTCCCGTCGCCCGACTGCTCCGTGGCGGACTCGAGTTCGGCCGTGCCGTCGCTTTCCGTGCCCTTGGTGACGGGCGTGAAGGACGTGTACGACGTCTCGGCGAGGTCGGAGGTGCTGGGCGCCGGGCAGAGCAGGCTCGTGCGTTCCACGGGCAGCTCGGCGGCCGCCTTCGTGGTGTCCGTGCCTGAGGCGTCGGGCGGGGTCAGCGCGGCGAATCCGGTGACGGCGGCGAGCGCGGCCACGCCGGCGAACAGGGAGATGGTCGTGCGGTTCACTGCTGGCTCCCGTCGGGGCGCTCACTGCCGTTGCCGTGCTGTTGTTGCTGCTGTTGTTGTTGCTGCTCCGGGTCGTACGCGGGGTCGTAACCCTGGCCGTACGACGGGTCGTAGGCCTGGTCGTACGTCTGGTCGTACGTCTGGTCGTACGGCGCCTGCTGGTTCTGGCCGCCGTAGGCGTACGGGTCGTACTGACCGCCCTGGTAGGGGTCGTAGGTCTGCGTCTGGTCGTAGGTGCCCGCCGAGTAGGGCTGTTGGGCGCCCTGGTACTGGTCGTCGCCGTAGGTGCCGTACTCGTTGCCCGCGTAGTTCGCCGCGTCCCACTCACCGTAGGGCTGCTGCTGGGGTACCGCCGCGACGGGCTCCGGCTGCGGAGGGGCGGGAACGTCCGTGTCCTGGGCGGCCTCCTCGGCCTCCGCCTGGGCGCGCAGGCGGCGGGCGCGGCGGCCCTCGCCGGCGACGGCCTGGGCCGGGACGACCGGCTCCTCGGGGAGGTCGTCGTCGACGTCGCGGCGGCGGCCCGGCAGGGCCAGCACGACGAGGACGACAGCGAGCGCGCCCTGGGCCCACAGCCAGGCGGTGTGGCCGATCGGGTCGTCGTAGGTGACGTCCAGCTTTCCGCCGGAGGCGGGGAGTTCGAAGCCCTGGGCCCAGCCGTCGACCGTGGTGCGGGTGAGCGGCTTGCCGTCCAGGGTGGCCGTCCAGCCCTCGGCGGCGGTGTCGGCCAGGCGCAGGATCCGGCCGTCCGCACCGCTGGGAATCGTGGTGTGGATGTCGACGAGTCCCGCGGCGACCGACCGCGGAGCGCCCGAGCCGGAGGCGGAGACGATGGCCGCGCGGGAGACCTGCTGGTCGACCCGCCACAGGGCGCCGCCGTTCTGCTCGCTGAGCCGGCGCAGTCCGGGCGTGGCATCCAGGACGCGGGTGACGTCGCGGGGCGCGCCCTTGTGGACCAGGACGTAGCGCACGGCGAACTTGCCCAGCTGGTCGACCTGGTCGGCGCCGGAGCCGGCGACCAGGTTGGCCACGATCTTGTCGAGCTTGGCGTTCTCGCCGTCGGCGGCGGCGAGTTCGGCGTCGCCGAGGCGGGCGCCGGAGCCGCGGACGAGCATGTAGGCGACGTGGGCGGCGGAGTCGCTGTCGAGGACGAGGGTGCGGGCCTGGTCGCGGTTGTTGCCGTCCTCGGCGACGAACGCGGGCACCTGCACCGGGTCGCGGCGCTCCAGGGGGTCGTCGGCGCCGCGGATCATCCAGCCGGCGGCGATGAGCAGCGGGCCCGCGGCCGAGGCGAAGGCGATCAGGGCGGCGACCGGCTGGCGCCAGCCGAAGCTCTGCTCGGCCACACGCGCGCGTGCCCCGTCGGCGCCGAGCGCTGCGGCGGCCAGAAGGGCGATGCCGTAGACGAGGGTCGCCGGTCCGGCCCAGGTGGAGCCGTTGGACAGGACCGCGAAGACGAGGCCCACCAGGGCGACGACCCAGGCCGCGAGGATGCCGGCCTGGCGCTCGGAGCGGAGCAGGGCGGCGAGCGCGGCCAGGACGATGCCGATGAGCATCAGGCCGCTGACCGTGCCGGGGCCGCCGGGGCTCGCGCCGAGCAGGTCGAGGGCGGAGGCCGTCGAGGAGCCGTACTCCAGGCCGGCCTCCTTGAAGAAGCCGAACGGCAGCAGCGTCAGGGACCAGGGCGCGAGGATCAGCAGCGGAGTGCCCAGCTGGGCCAGGAAGCGCGGTGCGTAGGCGGTGATGTCGGCGCGGCGCACGGCCAGCACGCCGATGCCCAGGAGCAGGGCGATGGGCCACACGATCGGGGTGAACGCGGTGGTGAGGGTCAGCAGCAGCGCGTACGCCCAGGTGGCGCGCCAACTGCCGCGCGTGTCGGCGGCCTTGGTGAGCCCGGCGGCGGCGATGCCCGCGCGCGCGACGAGCGGCAGCAGGACGGCCAGCACCGCGGTGCCGATGCGGCCGCCCGCGAGGGCGCCGGTGGCGGCGGGCAGGAAGGCGTAGACGACCGCCGCCCACGCGCGCAGGAGGCGGGACTCGACGAGCGGGCGGGAGGCGAAGTACGCGGTGACACCGGCCAGCGGGACCGAGCAGACCAGCAGCACCGTGACCGCGAGGCCGGTCGAGCCGAACAGCAGGGAGGCCAGCAGCGCGACGATCGCGAGGTACGGCGGCGCGGACGGGATGCCGCCGGCGCCGACGGGGTGCCAGGCGTCCAGGTAGCGCGACCACAGTTCGGAGGAGTCGGCCGGGGCCGGCAGCAGGGCGCCGCCCGCGAGCGCGCCGCCGCCGAGGAGGGCGCGACAGGCGGCCAGTGAGACGAGCAGCAGCACCAGGAAGAGCACCGGTCCCGGCTTGCGGGCGATGCGCTTGAGGCGGACGAACTGCTCGATCTCCAGGAAGTCGGCGTCGTCGCCGCCGGGGCCCGACTCGATGGCGCTGCCGTGCCGCCCGGCGCCCGCGGCGGCCTCGGTGTCGGAGCCGCCGACGAGGTTGCCCGCGACCTGTTCGACGGTGGCCCGCACGGTCGCGCCAGGCGGCGGGAACAGTGCCCGCAGTTCGTCCTTGTCGACGGCCGGACGGCCGCGTCGGCGCCGTCCGGCGATGATCCGCTCGGGCCGCAGCAGGGTGCCCAGGAGGCCGCGGATCTCGTCGACGGCCTGTCCGGGGACCTTGCCCACGAGGTAGGCGACGGTCCGCAGCAGGGTGCCGAGGACGAGGCGCAGCAGGATCCAGGGCAGGACCGCGGTGCGGGCGTTGACGAGGAGGGTGTAGGCGGCGCCGGCCTTGTCGACCTTGTGCGGGGAGGCGGTGGTGCGTCCCGCGCAGTCGACGGCGCGGCGCTCGCGGGAGGCCGCCTCGGCGTGTCGTACGACCGCGTCGGGGGCGACGAGGACGCGGTGGCCGGCGGCCTGGGCGCGCCAGCACAGGTCGACGTCGTCGCGCATCAGGGGCAGTCGGCGGTCGAAGCCGCCGAGCTGCTCGAAGACGTCGCGGCGGATGAGCATGCCGGCGGTGGAGACGGACAGTACGGACCGGACGTGGTCGTGCTGGCCCTGGTCCTGTTCACGGCGGTCCAGGCCGGTCCAGCGGCGGCCGGAGTTGGCGATGGTGACGCCGACCTCCAGGAGCTGGCGGCGGTCGTACCAGCCGCGCAGCTTGGGGCCGACGACGGCCACGTCGTCGCGGCCCAGTTCGAGTTCGTTCTCCACGACGCGCAGCAGCTCGGCCAGGGCGTCGGGCTCGGGGGCGCAGTCGTCGTGCAGCAGCCACAGCCACTGGACCGGCTCCCCGTGCGGAAGCTCGGGCATGTCGTAGGCGTCGTCGCGCCACGTGCGCGTGACGGGGTCCCAGCCGCTGGGTCGCTTCAGGTAGGGCAGCTCGTCCGGGGTGAGGACCGGGGCGGTGCGGGTGGCCTCCTCGACGGCTTGGCCGAAACCGGTGCGCCGGGCGAGATGCAGCACCTGGTCGGCGCCGAGGGCGTCGGCGACCAGCTGGGCGGAGTCGTCCGCGCTGCCGGTGTCGGCGGCCAGGGCGAACTGGACCGGGCGCTCCTGGCCGAGCAGTCCGGCGAGCGCGTCGGGCAGCCAGCGGGCGCCGTCGTGGGAGACGAGGACCGCGGTCACCACATGACGCGGAAACTCAGGTGTGGCAGCGGCGTCTTGGCGGGCTGCCGTGTGGCTGTGCACGGACATCGAGGTACGGGCCCCGGTTCGATGGACTGCGGTGGACGCCTGTGCCACCAGGGGGCGGCGGGGCGTCTCGGACGAGCGACCACACTATCGGCTGGGCATGACGACGGCCCGCCGCCTGTGGACAACCCACCCGCGACGGGCCGCTCGTACTGTGGACAACTGCCTGCGTGCGGATGCACGCCCTCCGCTCGGACGGCCATGCTCAGTCGGCCGCACTCAGACGGCCGCACTCAGACGGCCGCACTCAGACGGCCGCGCTCAGACGGCCGTGCTCAGACGGCCGTGCTCAGACGGCCGTGCTCAGACCGCCGCCTTCTTCAGCCGTCGGCGCTCGCGCTCGGACAGACCGCCCCAGATACCGAAGCGCTCGTCGTTGGCGAGGGCGTATTCAAGACATTCGGAGCGGACCTCGCAGGCGAGGCAGACCTTCTTGGCCTCGCGGGTCGAGCCGCCCTTCTCGGGGAAGAAGGACTCGGGGTCGGTCTGGGCGCACAGTGCGCGCTCCTGCCAGCCGAGTTCCTCGTCCGCGTCGTCGACCAGCAGTTGCTGCACCAGCTCGGTCATGTGCGCCCCTCGTCTGCTCTTTCGCGTCCCCGTGATGTTGCCGTTACCGATTCCGGCTGAACGACACGAGTGAAATTACAGGTGTGCTGCTCCGGGCGAGTCAAGCCGAGATCTGCTATTGGGCCCGTTATTCACTCTGCGGAACCAAGGCGGCGCCGAAAGTGTTCAAATCGCCATAAACATTGACACGCAAACGAGGCCCCGGGGGGCATAGGACCCCGTGCAGAGCCTGCACAGGTAAGGACGCCCCCGAGTGCGATCCCGTTGCGACACACACGCCGAAGCGAACCGGATCACAGTCGGATCACGGGACGGCAACGGGGCTTGCGCGACCGGATCGACCGGATGGACGCCATGTGTCCCGAGTACCCCATGCACAAACCTTTCACCTTTGAGGTGACCCGGATGAGGTGAAACACGTCCCACAAAGCGGGTGTCGAGTTGACAGTCGAGGTGTGACCCGATGTCCTTGTGGGCATGCTCGCGAACTTGGCACTCACCTCGACCCGCACCGCCGGGTCCCACGGTGCTGCCCGCGCTCGCTGTAGCTGTTGCTGTCCCAGCTGTTGAGCCCAACGCGCTCCGGCTGCTCTTGAGTCCACCGCGACTCGGCTGCTGTTTTCTCTGCCCTCACCAGGGTTTTCCTCCCGCCCGCGACCCGGGCGGACGGTACGCGACCCCCCAGCCCCCACTCTTCCGCCGAGGAACCACCGCACCCTCATGAACAGCGACAGCGACCTCCAGATCGCCGGCGACATCCTCGAAGTCCCGCACCTGCTCCAGCCCCCGCGCGAGCACCCGGCCACCGTCGCCGAGTTCGTCGGCCTGGCGCGCTCCATCGCCTCCGACCGCTCCCAGTGGGAGCACCTCGTGCAGTACGACGCGACGACGCGCTGGTACCACCGGCTGCGCACCGGCCCGGGCTACGAGGTGTGGCTGCTGTCCTGGGTGCCCGGACAGGGCAGCGGGCCGCACGACCACGGCCGCTCCTCCGGAGTGCTGACCGTGCTGGAGGGCACCCTGACCGAGCGCACGGAGCGCGGCACGCGCGCGTTGGGGGCCGGGGCGGAGCGCGTGTTCGCGCCCGGGTACGTGCACGAGGTCGTCAACGACGCGCTGGAACCGGCGGTCAGCCTGCACGTCTACTACCCGGCGCTGACAGAGATGCCCATGCACGCGGTCGGCTGCTCGGCCTCCGCGGCGCAGGGCCCGGTCGACGCGGTGCCGACTGGCTGACGCGTTGTCGTACCCGCCTGCAAGACTGCTCCCATGCGCATTGTGGTTCTGGCAGGCGGCATCGGCGGTGCCCGCTTCCTGCGCGGCCTGAAGCAGGCCGCGCCGGACGCGGACATCACGGTCATCGGCAACACCGGGGACGACATCCACCTCTTCGGGCTGAAGGTCTGCCCGGACCTCGACACGGTGATGTACACGCTCGGCGGCGGCATCAACGAGGAGCAGGGCTGGGGGCGGGCCGACGAGACCTTCCACCTGAAGGAGGAGCTCGCCGCGTACGGCGTCGGGCCCGAGTGGTTCGGACTCGGCGACCGGGACTTCGCCACGCACATCGTCCGGACGCAGATGATCGCCGCCGGATACCCGCTGAGCGCGGTGACCGAGGCGCTGTGCGACCGCTGGAAGCCGGGTGTGCGGCTGATCCCGATGACCGACGACCGCGTCGAGACCCATGTCGCCGTCACGCTCCCCGACAGCGGCTCCGCCGCGGGCTCCGGCGAGCGCAAGGCCGTCCACTTCCAGGAATACTGGGTGCGGCTGCGGGCCTCCGTACCGGCCCACGCGGTCGTGCCGGTCGGCGCCGAGCAGGCCAAGCCTGCGCCCGGCGTCCTGGAGGCCATCGCCGAAGCGGACGTCATTCTCTTCCCGCCGTCCAACCCGGTCGTCTCCGTCGGCACGATCCTCGCCGTGCCCGGCATCCGGGAGGCCATCGCCGATGCCGGGGTGCCGGTGGTGGGCCTCTCCCCCATCGTCGGGGACGCGCCCGTGCGCGGCATGGCCGACAAGGTGCTCGCGGCGGTCGGCGTGGAGTCCACGGCCGCGGCGGTCGCCGAGCACTACGGCTCGGGGCTGCTCGACGGCTGGCTCGTCGACACCGTGGACGCGGGCGTGGTCGAGCGGATCGAGACGGCCGGCATCCGCTGCCGGGCCGTACCGCTGATGATGACCGACCTCGACGCGACCGCCCGGATGGCCCGCGAGGCGCTGGCGCTGGCCGAGGAGGTACGAGGGGCATGAGTGACGCATCCGCCGACGGCTACCGGGTCTGGGCCGTCCCCGGCCTGCCCGAGGTCGCGCCCGGCGACGACCTCGCCAAGCTGATCGCCGCCGCCGCGCCCGGGCTGGTCGACGGGGACGTACTCCTCGTCACCTCGAAGATCGTCTCCAAGGCGGAGGGGCGCCTGGTCGAGGCGGCCGACCGGGAGGCCGCGATCGATGCCGAGACCGTGCGGGTCGTGGCGCGGCGCGGGGCGCTGCGGATCGTGGAGAACCGGCAGGGGCTCGTCATGGCCGCCGCCGGCGTCGACGCCTCCAACACCCCTTCCGGCACGGTGCTGTTGCTGCCCGAGGACCCGGACGCGTCCGCGCGCGCGATCCGGGACGGACTGCGGGACGCCCTCGGTGTCGACGTCGGGGTCCTCGTCACCGACACCTTCGGGCGGCCCTGGCGCGCGGGGCTCACCGACGTCGCGATCGGCGCGGCCGGCGTGCGCGTGCTCGACGATCTGCGCGGGGGCACGGACGCGTACGGCAATCCGCTCAGTGCGACGGTCGTGGCGACGGCGGACGAACTGGCCGCCGCCGGTGATCTGGTGAAGGGCAAGGCCGCCGGGCTGCCCGTCGCCGTCGTGCGCGGACTGCCGCACGTGGTGGCCGAGGGCGACGGCGAGGGCGCGCGGGCCATGGTGCGCGGCGCGCGCGACGACATGTTCCGGCTCGGGACGTCGGAGGCGGTACGGCTGGCGGTCACCCAGCGCCGTACGATCCGGGCCTTCACGGACGAGCCCGTCGATCCCGGGGCCGTACGACGGGCGGTCGCCGCGGCCGTGACGGCGCCGGCGCCGCACCACACGACGCCGTGGCGGTTCGTGCTGCTGGAGTCGGCTCGGTCGCGGACACGGCTGCTGGACGCGATGCGGGACGCGTGGATCGCGGACCTGCGACGGGACGGCAAGACGGAGGAGTCCATCGCCAAGCGGGTGCGGCGCGGGGACGTCCTGCGGAACGCGCCGTATCTGGTGGTGCCGTGTCTCGTCATGGACGGCTCGCACACCTACGGGGACGCGCGGCGGGACGCGGCCGAGCGGGAGATGTTCGTGGTCGCCACGGGGGCCGGCGTACAGAACCTCCTGGTGGCGCTGGCCGGGGAGCGGCTGGGGTCGGCGTGGGTGTCGTCGACGATGTTCTGCCGGGACGTCGTGCGTGAGGTGCTGGAGCTGCCGGAGGACTGGGATCCGATGGGGGCCGTGGCCGTCGGGCATCCGGCGGAGGAGCCGAGGGCTCGGGCGGAGCGGGATGCGGGGGCGTTCATCGAGGTGCGGTGAGCGGTCTTACGGTCGCTCCTCTCCGGAGGAGCCGGACAGGTCCTAGTCTCATAGGGCACCTTCGACGTCTCACAGGGCACCTTCGACACCCCGGGATCTCATTCGTGGCAGGACGTTTCGCTCCCCGGCCCACGCGTACGACCGTGCGCGGTGGGCAGGTCGGCATGCCCGCGGGGGTACCGCGGCAGGCGACGGGGCCGGGGCGGGTGCGGATGTGGGTGCCCGACGGGCCGCTGGATCTGGGGCTGGTGCTCGGGCCGCTGCGGCGTGGGCCCGGGGACCCGACGTTCCGGGCGACGCCGGACGGGTCCGTGTGGCGGACCTGCCTCACCCCGGCGGGCCCCGGGACGCTGCGGGTCGTCGCGCTCGGCGGGCAGGTGCGGGGGGAGGCGTGGGGGCCCGGCGCGGAGTGGCTGCTGGAGCAGTTGCCGGAGTTGCTCGGCGCCGCCGACGATCCGTCCGTCTTCGTGCCCCGGCACCGGGTCGTCGCGCTCGCGCGGCATCGACGGCCGGGGCTGCGGTTGACGCGGAGCGGACGGGTGCTGGAGTCGTTGATCCCGTCGGTTCTGGAACAGAAGGTCACGACCGATGAGGCGTATCGGGCGTGGCGGTTGCTGGTGCGGAAGTACGGGGAGCCGGCGCCCGGGCCCGCGCCCGAGCGGATGTCCGTGATGCCGGCGCCTCGGACGTGGGCGCTGATTCCGTCGTGGGAGTGGCATCGGGCCGGGGTCGACAACAAGCGGGCGTCGACGATTCTGCGGGCGGTCCGGGTGGCGCGGCGGTTGGAGGAGGCGGCCGGGATGGAGCCGGCGGCGGCCCGGGCGCGGCTGGAGCTGGTCTCCGGGATCGGGCCGTGGACGTCGGCGGAGACGGTGCAGCGCAGTCATGGGGCGGCGGATGAGGTGACCGTGGGGGATCTGCATCTGCCGGGGATCGTGGGGTGGGCGTTGGCCGGGGACCGGGATGCGGATGACGCGGTGATGTTGTCGTTGCTGGAGCCGTATGCGGGGCAGCGGCATCGGGCGGCTCGGCTGGTCTTGTTGAGCGGGGTCGCGCCGAAGCGGCGTGCGCCGAAGATGCGGCGGGTTGATATCGGGCGGTTGTGAGGTTGGGCGGTGCGGGGGTTGGGGCTGGGCGGTTAGTGAGGTTGCGCGGTGGTGGGGCTGAGGCTGGGCCGTTGCGCGGTGCTGGGGCCGAGGCTGGGTGGTTGTGAGGTTGCGCGGTGCTGGGGCTGGGCGGGGGTGGGTCGCGCGGCCCGGCGCTGACGGGGTGCCGCCCGCGCCCACCCGTGCCGCCCCAGCGGCACGACTGCCCGCTCGATCGCCGGGCTGGCTAGGGCGGCCTGCTGCCGGTGGCCGGTGTTACGCGTCCGGGGAGAAGCGCACCGCGCCTGCTGGGATGCGGGCGTCGCACCAGATTCGGGCGCCGTCTCGGAGTTCGTTGTCGGGGCCGATGACGGCTCCGTCGCCGATGACGGTGCCGGTGAGGACGGAGCGTTCGCCTACGCGGGCGCGGGTGCCGATGAGGGAGTCGGTGATGACGGCGCCGGGTTCGATGACGGCGCCGGGGAGGATCGTCGAGCCGAAGACCCTCGCGCCCTCGGCGACGAACGCGCCCTCGCCGACGACCGTGCCGCCGGTCAGCTTCGCGTCGGGTGCGACGGTCGCCGTCGGCAGGACCAGTCGGTCGCCGCAGCGGCCGGGGACCGCGGGGGACGGGGCACGACCGAGGACGAGGTCCGCGGAGCCGCGGACGAAGGCGGCCGGGGTGCCGAGGTCGAGCCAGTACGTCGAGTCGACCATGCCCTGGAGGTGCGCTCCGGCTGCCAGGAGGTCGGGGAACGTCTCCCGTTCGACCGAGACCGGGCGGCCGAGCGGGATCGTGTCGATGACCGAGCGTCGGAAGACGTAGGCACCCGCGTTGATCTGGTCGGTGACGATCTCCTCGGGCGTCTGGGGCTTCTCCAGGAAGGCGAGGACGCGCCCGGTGTCGTCGGTGGGGACGAGGCCGTACGCGCGCGGGTCAGTCACCTTGGTCAGGTGCAGGGAGACGTCCGCGCCCGTCGTCTCGTGGGTGTCGACGAGTCTGCGGATGTCCAGTCCCGTCAGGATGTCGCCGTTGAAGACCAGGATCGGGTCGTCGGGGCCCGAGCGCAGCCGGGACGCGACGTTGCGGATCGCGCCGCCCGTGCCCAGGGGCTCTTCCTCCGTGACGTACTCGATGTGGAGTCCGAGCGACGCGCCGTCGCCGAAGTACGGTTCGAAGACCTCCGCCAGGTAGCTCGTCGCGAGCACGATGTGTTCCACGCCCGCCGCTCTCGCCCGCGCCAACTGGTGCGTGAGGAACGGCACCCCCGCCGCCCTGACCATGGGCTTGGGCGTGTGCACCGTGAGGGGGCGCAGCCGGGTGCCCTTGCCGCCGACCAGGAGGATCGCTTCTGTCACCTTCGTCTCTGCTTCCTGCCGGGACCGGCCGAACTGTCTTTCGACCGGCCAGTGTATGCAGACCGTTGTGTGGCGCCTTCGATGGCCGTGCGTTGTTGGATGTCCCCCCGCTGCCCGTGACCCCGGGTCAGCGCCCCTGGTAGCGCGCCGCCGTCGAACGGGCCGAGCCGAGCTTGCCGTAGAGCTGCCTCCCTGGGCATTCCGTGGCGAAGCCGTCCCGGTGTCCGGAGATCACATGCAGTCGTACGTTCTTACCTTTTGCGTAGAGATTGCCACCGCCGGACTTCAGGTATGTCTTTCCGTTCGGATTGGCTCCGAACAGGCCCAGCTTCCATGCCGTCAGCCGGGCGACGCCCTTGACCGCTGAGGAGGACGGTTTGGAAGATCCGAACGTTCCGAGAACGGCGATCCCCATGCTGTTCGTGTTGAAACCGAGGGTGTGGGCGCCCATGACCGGCTTCGCCACGCCCCCGGCGCGGCCCTCGTAGATGTTTCCGCACTTGTCGACGACGAAGTTGTAGCCGATGTCGCGCCAGCCCATGCTCCTGACGTGGTAGCGGTAGATACCACGGATGAGCGAGGGCGACTGCGAACACTTGTACTTGTTGCCGGAGGCCGTGTGGTGCACGAAGGCGGCCTTCACCTTCTTCGTGTAGACGAACGTCCGCTCGCGCAGTGACTCGTCGGCGCCCCAGCCGCGCCGGGTGACGATGTGTGGGCGGGGGCCGATGTACGGCTTCGCGCGCTGCTGCTCCGTCAGCTCGTCGCCGAGCAGCGTGGACAGCTCCTGCTCCGTCTCCGACCGCGTCAGCTCGGGGATGTCGGTGGCACCCAGTGGTACGCGCAGAAGGTCGGTGTTGGTGGCGGAGGCCTCGGAGGCCTCCGTGCTCAGGGCGGTCTGGTCGTTCGGGTTGAGCAGGGGGCCGGTGCGCGGGACGTGCACGGGGGCGTGCAGCGGCGCGGTGACACCGGCTCTCTCGTCGGAGTCGTCGCCGCCCGGGTCGACGAGTTCGAGGCGCAGGCCCGAGGGAAGGAGGGAGGCGGTGGTGGCCGTGCGGGGGCCTCGGGTGCCGGCGGGGGTGTCGGTGTCGGCGCGGACGCGTACCTCCACACCGTCGGAATCGCCCACCCACAGGGGTGCGGTGGCTCCGCGCACGCGGCCCGAGGTGCGTTCCGCGGTGTCGGGGTCGGCGCCGTGGTCGGCGTTGTGCGTCTCCACGTCCTGCCAGCCGGACCAGGTGGCGGTGCCCGCGGCGCGGGTACGGACCTGGACGCTGCCGTGCAGTTCGGTGGCCGGGTCGTCCCAGACGACGCCGACGAGGGAGAAGTGCCGTACGTCGCGGCGGGTCAGGCCCTGGTCGGTGGCGGGGCCTTGGGTGCGGGTGAGGGGGTTGAGGGGCAGCGACTGGGTGCTGCCGGGGAGGTCGGGGAGTGGGGGAAGGGCATGGGTGTCGGGTGCGAGGGGCGCGCCGTGGACGGTTGCCGCCTCCGCGGTCGGCGCCGCGGGGGTCGCGGCGGCGGGCGGGGCCAGCGGAAGGGCGAGGGCGGCCGTGCAGGTGACACCGATCGAAGAAGCAAGCAGTCCATGCATGCTCCCGATCGTGAACATATCGGTTTATTCCTGTCCATTGGGGAGCTGACGGGTTGTCGGTGAGCGTTCGCCCAATCGGGTGGTGGAGTGGTGGGGTGGTGGTGGGCCCGGCGGTGGGTGGGCAGGCGTGGCGGCGCGTACGCTTGCGCGGGTGAACGCCACTGATCGCACCCCTGCCGACCTGCTGCGTTCCGCGCTCGCCGCGGACCCCGCGCGGCCCTTGGTGACCTTCTACGACGACGCCACGGGCGAACGGGTCGAATTGTCCGTGGCCACCTTCGCCAATTGGGTGGCCAAGACCGCGAACCTCCTCCAGGACGGACTGTCCGCGGAACCCGGTGACCGGGTCGCGCTGTTGCTGCCCGCGCACTGGCAGACGGCGGTGTGGTTGCTGGCGTGTTCGTCGGTGGGGGTCGTCGCGGACGTGGGTGGCGACGCCGGGCGGGCGGACTTCGTCGTGGCCGGGCCCGGGGCGTTCGACGCGGGGCTGGCGTGCGGGGGTGAGCGGTACGCGTTGTCCTTGGCTCCATTGGGGCGGCGGTTCGTGCCGGCTCCTCCGGAGGGGTACGCCGACTATGCGGTGGACGTGCCGAGTCACGGGGACCGGTTCGCGGCGTACGCGCCCGTGGATCCGCAGGCCGCCGCGTTGATCGTGGCCGGGCGGGAGTTCAGCGGGGCGGAGATCGTGGAGCGGGCGTCGGCGGAGGCGCCGGCGGTCGGGCTCACGGGGCCCGGGGCTCGGGTGTTGTCGGCGTTGCCCTATGACACGTGGGAGGGGTTGAGCGCCGGGTTGTACGCGCCCTTGGCCACGGGTGGGTCCGTCGTGCTGTGCCGGCATCTGGAGATGCTGGAGGAGGAGGCAGTGGCCAAGCGGATCGAGAGCGAGAGGGTTACCGCCACGGCCCGCTAGCCCTTCGGGGGGAGGCCGGGGAGGTACGGGGCACTGGTGCCGTTCACCTGCTCGGCACCCGGTGCTGTTGCGGGCGCGGAGGCGGGTCGCGCGGCCCGGCGCCGACAGGGCACCGCCCGCGCGCCCACCCTCCCCCATTCGGCTCACCCCCACCCCCCACCCCCGCCCCTCCCGCGTCATCGTCGTAAGGGCAGGCAGGACGGTGGCACGTATGTGAGGGGGCGATGGCGTGGGCGGAGGTTCCGGGGTGGTGGGGCCCAGTGCCGCGTGTTCCGCTCTCGGGGTGGGGCTCGCGCGGCGGAGGAGGCGGCGGTGGGCGCGGTGGGGGTGTGGAGGGGTCGGCGGGGTCCTGGTGGTGCTCGTGGGGGTGGGGTGGGGGGTCTATCTCAAGCTGGACGGCAACATCACCGCCGACGAAGCGGCGGCGGCCGAGCTCAGGCGGTACGAGAAGGAGCGGCCGACCTCGTTGGCGCGCGGCGCGCAGAACATTCTGCTGATCGGGTCGGACTCGCGTTCGGGGAACGGCAACCGGAAGTACGGGCGGGACAGCGGGACCGAGCGGTCGGACACGACGATCCTGTTGCATCTCGCGGCGGAGCGGGACAGCGCCACCGCGATCTCGCTGCCGCGTGACCTGATGGTGGACGTGCCCAGTTGTCGGCGGCCCGACGGCACCCGGACCAGACCCATGTTCGCCATGTTCAACTCCGCCTTCCAGACGGGCGGCTCGGCCTGCACCATCCGTACCGTCGAGAAGCTGACCGACATCCGCGTCGACCATCACGTCGTCGTCGACTTCCACGGGTTCAAGAAGATGGTGGCCGCCGTGAACGGGGTCGAGGTCTGCCTGAAGGAGCCCGTCAACGACAAGGCCGCCAAGCTGCGGCTGCCCGCGGGGCGGGTGACGTTGGACGGGGAGCAGGCGCTCGGGTACGTCCGCGCCCGCAAGTCGCTGGGCGACGGAAGTGACACCGATCGCATGGACCGGCAGCAGCGGTTCCTCGGCGCGCTCGTCAACAAGGTGCAGAGCAACGACGTCCTGCTGAATCCGGTGAAGCTGTACCCCGTGCTGGACGCGGCCACTTCCTCGCTCACCACTGACCCGGGCCTGGCCAATCTGCGTGGTTTGTATCAACTCGTGCGCGGCGTGCGGAACATCCCCACCGAACATGTGCGCTTCCTGACCGTTCCGCGGGAGTCGTACGTCTACAACGCCAATCGCGACCAGCTTGTGGAGCCCGAGGCGGAGAGGTTGTTCAAGCGGCTTCGCCGGGACGAGCCCGTGGAAGTCGCCCCGGGAGACGGTTCGGGAGCCGAAAATGCGCGCGGGAAGGGCGCGCGGGACCCCGGCGAAGAGGTTTCGCCCGCGCCCACGTTCCGCGGGAACACGGCCGCCGAGGACCCCTGCGAGTAAAGCGCTTGCCAAGCCGGTGAACGCGAGTTCCAAGAAATGGGTGAATTGCCCAGTTGTAGGGACGTGGAATTTGTCACCGTCGTCGCTTGACGCTGAACTGGGCGGATAGTGTGAGCGGTCCGGTGCACCCGGCCCAGAGGACCGTCCTGGGGGTCGCGCACTGTTTGTACGAGACCCGAGCGTCTTTGAGGGGAAAGGCGCCGCGTGGCCCCGACGGAGGATTCAGACAACCGTGGACGCGCAAGGCCGTGGGCGGGCGGACAACATCGACCCCGCAGACCAGTGGGTGCTCAATCCGAACACCGGTGAATACGAACTGCGACTGAGCCCTTCCGCACCGCAGTCGGCGGTTCCCGGACCCCGTAGATCCGCCTCGCGCGGAGCGGGGCCCGGTGCCAAGGGCGCGGTGCGCAGCCGCACAGCCGCGCCCGGCCGGGACGCGCCGGGTCGTGACGTCCCGGGGCCGCGTCGGCGGCGGGGCGCGCCCGCACCCGCGCCCGAGGACCCGCTTCCCGGGCGGCGCGGGCGACGGCCGGTGAAGAAGCAGTCGAAGGCCAAGAAGGCGCTGGCGTGGACCGGCGGCACGCTGGCGTTCATCGTGCTCGCCGCGGCCGGAGCGGCGTATCTCTACATAGAGCACCTCAACGACAACATCGCGTCCTCGCCGGACGACGGCGCGAGCACCGGTGGCTTCCAGAAGGACAAGGCCATCAACATCCTGTTGATCGGCACCGACAAGCGCACCGGAGCGGGCAACGAGGGCTACGGCGACGCCGGCAGCGTCGGCCACGCCGACACCACGCTCCTGCTGCACGTCTCCAAGGACCGTACGAACGGCACCGTCCTCAGCATCCCGCGCGACCTCATCGTGAACGTCCCCGACTGCCCGACCACGCAGGAGGACGGCTCCAGCAAGGTCATCCAGGGCACCCAGAACGTCCGCTTCAACACGAGTCTCGGCCAGGACGAACGTACGCCCAGCTGCACCATGCGTACCGTCACCGAGCTGACCGGGATCACCCCGGACAACTTCATGGTGGCCGACTTCAACGCGGTCAAGACGCTGACCACCGCGGTCGGCGGCGTGGACGTGTGCCTGGCCAAGGACCTCAAGGACCCGGACTCGCACCTGAACCTGAAGAAGGGCACGCGGCACATCGCGGGCGAGACGGCGCTCGCCTTCGTCCGCACCCGGCACGCCGTCGGCTTCGGCGGCGACCTGAGCCGGATCGGGCTGCAGCAGCAGTTCCTCAGCGCGCTGATGCGCAAGCTGAAGTCCAACGACACGCTCACCAGTCCGACGAAGATGATCAAGCTGGCCGAGGCGGGCACCAAGGCGCTGACCGTCGACTCCAAGCTGGACAGCATCGGCAAGCTCAAGGACCTCGGTCTGGAGCTGGGCAAGCTCGACACCAAGAACCTGACGTTCGTCACCGTGCCGGTGGTCGACAACCCGACGGAGAAGGTCAAGGCGACGGTCGTCCTGAACCAGTCGCAGGCTCCCCAGGTCTTCCAGGCGATCCAGGACGACGTCTCCTTCACCGCGGTGAAGCAGAAGGAGAAGCAGAAGAAGGACGCGGCGGCTCAGGCCGCGGCCGCCCGCCTGGAGGGCACCAAGTCCGAGGCCTCCGAGGTGCGGGTGCGGGTCCTCAACGGCGGCGCTCCGGCCGGCAGCGCACAGGAGACTCTCAGCTGGCTGCAGAACACCGTGGGCGTGGAGAAGTCCGAGAACGGCGGCAACGCGCCGGCGGAACTGAGCAAGACCACGCTCGAGTACGCGCCCGACCAGGCCGACCAGGCACGCAAGCTCGCCGAACTCATGGGGCTCTCCGGAGCCGCGATGAAGCCGGGCAAGAGCGTGACCAACTCCCAGGGTCTGCCCGCGATCACGCTGACTCTGGGCAAGGACTTCAAGGGCGCGGGCGTCTCGCTCACCGCCCCGACGACGGCTCCGGACGTCGAGAAGTCGACAGCGGACAAGGTCGAGTGCGCCAAGTGATCTGACAAGTGCACCGAGTGATCTCAAAAGCAGGTCAAGTCACCTGACCGAAACATCTGGTGACCTAACCAAACGGGTCCGTCGTGCGTCTAACGGGGCGCGGGGCGGACCCGTGTCATGGGCAGGGTGGGGAGGGGCTGGAGTTGGCGGGCAGCAGTGTGCGGGGGGAGGCTCCCGCGGCCGGGGACAAGGCGTCCCCGGAGCCGCGGGGCGAAGGGACGTCGGACGGGCGTGGCCGGCACGGCGGCGGGGGTGGCCGGCGCAGGAGCGGCGGGCGCGGCACCGGCCGTGCGCGGCGCAGCCGCCGTGCGCTGCGCTGGTCGGCGACGGTGCTGGCGGTGGTGATAGTGGGCACCGCCGGGGCCGGGTACCTCTACTACCAGCACCTCAACGGCAACATCAAAAAGGACGCCCTGAACATCGGCGACGAGAAGGACCGGGCGGCCCAGACGGAGGCCAACGCGGCCGGTCAGACGGCGCTGAACATCCTGCTCATCGGTTCGGACGCGCGGAACACCAAGGAGAACCAGAAGCTCGGCGGCGCCAAGGACACCTTCGACGGCCCTCCGCTCGCGGACGTCCAGATGCTGCTGCACGTGTCGGCGGACCGCTCCAACATGTCGGTCGTCAGCATGCCGCGCGACACGCTGGTGGACATCCCCAAGTGCACCGACCCGGAAACCGACGAGGAGTACGAGGCGCTCACCCGGAAGATCACGAACAGGTCGTTGAGCCGTGGTGGTCCGGGCTGCACGGTGGCGACCTGGGAGAAGCTCACCGACATCCACATCGACCACTTCATGATGATCGACTTCTCGGGTGTGGTGTCGATGGCGGACGCGATCGGCGGCGTCCCGGTCTGTGTGCGGGCCAACGTCTACTCGCACACCTCCGACGGCAAGGGCTCGGGCCTGAAGCTGAAAAAGGGCACCACGTCCGTCAAGGGCAAGCAGGCCCTGCAGTGGCTGCGCACCCGCTACGGCTTCGAGGACGACACCGACCTCGCGCGCGCCAAGGCGCAGCACCAGTACATGAACTCGATGGTCCGCGAGCTGCGTGAGAACGCCACGCTCAGCAACCCGAACAAGCTGCGCAAGCTCGCCGAGGCGGCCACGAAGGCGATCACGGTCGACGAGGGCCTGGGCAGCCTGAAGAAGATGTACGACCTGGCCAACGAGCTGAAGAAGGTGCCGACCGAGCGCATCACCATGACGACGATGCCGAACCGGTACGTCGGCGAGCGGGTGGAGCCCACCGAGGACGCCACGAAGCTGTTCCGTCTGGTGCGCGAGGACGTCGCCCTCGACGGCAAGGACAAGAAGGACAAGAAGAAGACCACCGAGACGCCGGCCACCGAGGACAAGGCCGCCGCGGACGGCGAGATCGCGGTCCAGGTCCACAACGGCACCGCCGACGCCACGCTGGGCGCCGCCCGCGGTCGCGCGACGGCCGTGAAGGAGTTGCTGGTCGGCAAGGGCTTCACCCAGGCCGTGGCGGACCCGTCGGCCTCGACGACCGAGAAGACCACGGTGGTCCGCTACCCGAGCGCCGACCTTCAGGGCGACGCCGAGCGGGTCGCTGAGGCCCTCGGCATCCCCAGGAGCGCGGTGAAGAAGTCCACGGACGTCTCCGGCATCACCCTCGTCGTCGGCGCGGACTGGCGGTCGGGTACGACGTACGAGGCGCCGAAGGAGGACGACACGACGCCCGAGTCGGCGAACGCCCTCAACGCGTCCGACAAGACCGCGTGCATGAAGGTCGACCCGGCCTACACCTGGTAGACCGGGCCTGTGGTGCGCGTATGTCCGGCGGTGCTCACCGCGAGGTGAGGACCGCCGGGCGGCGGGAGGCGATGACCTTCCTGGCCAGCGCGCGCGGGCTGGTGAGGAAGCCCCAGCCCCACGACATGTGCATGGTGGCGAGCGCCACCGGGATCTGCAGCCGCGCCTTCAGCGGCAGGCCCTTGCCGGCGGGCAGCGAGCCGGCGACGATCGCCGCGAGATAACCGCCCGGCACCACGAAGCCCCACGGCGTGAGCAGTGCGCCCACCAGGATCCCGGCCGCGATCGCGCACACGGCGGTCGGCGGGGCGAGGTAGCGCAGGTTGATGGAGCCCTCGTGGTAGCGGGCGACGACGTGCCGCCAACGCCCGTAGTCCTTGTACTGCTTGGCGAGCGCCTTCACGCTGGGCCGCGGCCGGTACGACACCCTCAGCTCCGGCGAGAACCAGATCAGCCCGCCCGCCTCCCGTATGCGGAAGTTGAGCTCCCAGTCCTGGGCGCGGATGAACTCCTCGTTGTAGCCGCCCTGTTGCTCCAGCGCCTCACGCCGGAAGACTCCGAGGTAGACGGTCTCCGCCGGAGCGGCCTGCCCACCGGTGTGGAAGGCCGCGTTCCCGACGCCGATCTTCGAGGTCATGGCGGCCGCGACGGCGTGCTCCCAGTCGTTCTCGCCCTCGGCGTGCATGATGCCGCCGACGTTCTGCGCGCCGGTCTCCTCCAGGAGCCGTACCGCGGTGGCGATGTAGTTCGGCGAGAGCATGCCGTGCCCGTCGACGCGGACCACGATCGGATGGCGGGAGGCCTTGATCGCGGCGTTCAGCGCGGCCGGCGTACGGCCCGTCGGGTTGGGCACGGTGTGCACGCGCGCGTCTTCGGCCACGAGCTGGGCGGCGATCTCGTCCGTGCGGTCCGTGGACGGACCGATGGCGATCACGACCTCCATCTCGCCGGCGTACTCCTGCGCGAGGATCGCTTGGACGGCTCCGCGCAGATGCCGCTCCTCGTTGAGGACGGGCATGATGACGGACACGGCGGGGAGCTGCACGTCGGAGTTGGCGTTCATAGGGGGCTCACGTTACCGCGAACGGGGGACAGCCCCGCGCCCCGCCGGGTGCGCTGCGCCAGGCGACAGATCGTATGGGCCTACGGTGCTCACGGATCCCCCACGTACGGCCGACGCCCGGAGGTGTCCCCTTGCCCACGCCGCCTCGGTCCCCCGCCCAGCCGCAGCGTTACGCGTACCGCCGCCCCTCCCGACGCCCGCCGCCGCCGCCCGTACGGCGGAAGCGGCCGCGCTGGGCCATGCGGGCGGTGATCACGGTGTCCGTGGTGGTCCTCGCCGCCGCCGGGATCGGGCACTCGCTGGTCACCAGCCTCGACTCGGACATCGACCGGGTGGATCCCTTCAAGGACATGAAGAACCGGCCCCGCGCGGGCCACGGCATGAACGTGCTGCTGGTCGGCACCGACGGCCGCGAGAAGATCTCGCTGGCTGAGCGGCGCAGATACCGGCTGGGCGGCGCCCCCTGCCACTGCACCGACACCATCATGATCGTGCACATCTCGGCGGACCGGGAGCGGGCGAGCGTGGTCAGCCTGCCGCGCGACTCGTACGTGGAGACGCCCCCGCACATCGACCGGAACACCGGCAAGCAGCACGCCGGACACCCGCTCAAGATCAACGCGGCGTACGCGGAGGGCGGGCCGCAGCTGACCGTACGGACCGTCGAGCACATGACCCGCGTGAAGATCGACCACTACCTGGAGGTCGATTTCACCAGCTTCATGAAGACGGTGGACGTGCTCGGCGGTGTGCGGATCTGCATCGCCGAACCGCTGAAGGACATCTACACCGGCCTCGACCTCCCGGCCGGCACGCACAGCCTCAGGGGCGGCGCGGCGCTCCAGTACGTGCGCTCCCGGCACGTCGACGTGGACTCCGACCTCGGCCGGATGAAACGCCAGCAGCGTTTCCTGGCGGCCCTGGTGGACCGCGCGAGCTCCTCCGGCGTCCTGCTGAACCCGCTGCGGTTCAGGGACGTGGCGCGGGCGGTGCTGGGCTCGGTGCGGGCGGACCGGGGTTTCGGCACGAACGAACTGCTGGGCCTGGGGCGGGCGATGCGGAACTTCTCGCCGTCGTCGTCGGAGTTCACGACCGTGCCGGTCGGGGACATGGGCTACGTCGTGAAGGGCATCGGCTCGACCCTGAAGTGGGACCCCGTCCGCTCCGAGCGCATCTTCGAGGCTCTGCGCGACGACAGGCCGCTGTCCGCCGGCCCCCGGCCGCGCAGTCCGTTCACGCCCGTGGACGTGGCCCCGCAGCAGATCCGCGTCCAGGTGGAGAACGGCTCGACGACATCGGGGCTTGGCCGGCGCGTGGATGTCGCGCTGGCGGCGGCCGGGTTCCGTACGACGGGGCGGCCGGTGACCGCGGACCACACGGTGAAGCGGACGGTCGTCGCCCACGACCCGCGTTGGGACCGCTCGGCGAAGTCACTGGCGGCCGCGCTTCCCGGCAGCGAACTGCGGGCCGTGCCGGGGCTGGGGCCGACGCTGAAGGTCATCGCGGGGGCTGACTTCCACCAGGTGCGGAAGGTGCGCGCGGAGGATCCGTACCGGGCGGAGTCGGGGGTCGTGCGGGGCGACGAGGTGGGGTGCTCCTAGCGGGAGGCCGCGGTCAGTCCTCGTACCGTTCCTGAGGACTGAGCGGGAGTGAGTCCTGTTGCCAGGACCCCTGCTCAGCCGAACGCCCCGAACGGTGTTGGGCGTTCTGGTCCCCCGCGTTCGCTCCGCATCCGGCGCGCACGGATCGTGTCCGTGGTCCGGGAATGCAGTGACGGGTTCCCTCACGCCCGAGGACGCCTGGTCGGGCCTGGACGGTCCGATGCCCCTGTTCATCGCTCTGGTGAGCAGGGGGCGGTGCCGTCCGTCGCCGGATCGGGTGTCCCTGGGCGCGTCGTCCGATCGCCACGGCGGCCGCGTCGTGGCGAGTAGTTGTGTGGGTCTTGCCAGAGAGAGGCCTTTGCCAGTGCTGGGCGCCCCAGCGGCTGGTGTAGGCCGGGTCCACAGCGATCACCGCGATACCGGTCTGGTCGGCCATCGACGTGAGCCGGGCACGAAGCCGGCCAGTGGGCATGGCGGAGATCAGCCGGCGAAACCGCTTGTTGCGTCCATGCTTCTCACGGGTCTTGGCCGCGCCGAAGTCCAGGTCCTCGATCGCGATCGCCTTCACCCCGCAGGCCCGGGCCCAGTGCAGCAGCCGGGTGAGGGCGTGGCGGACCTGGGCGTCACGGTGCTCGCGTGTGCCGGACAGGTCATAGGAGAAGCGGCGCGGGCTGCCGGTCGGATTGCCGTGGACATCCAGGCGCCAGGCGGCGAGGTGGTCGGCGTTCATGTCCACGCCGATCACCCCTTGGGCGAGCGCGGCATCGAGCGGGATGGTCGGGGTGGGCAGGGCCTGCCAGGAGGCGGTCACGTACCAGCGGTCCCGGCCGGCGTCCAAGTGGACGCGGTAGGCGACGGCCCGGTTGGCTGCGACGCGGTCGGCCCACTCAGGGCCCCGATGCGCAAACCGCACCCGCGCGGCGAGCACGTACCGGCCGTGCGGGGCGTTCGCCAGATGCGCGAGCGGCGTGGGGAGCTTGATGCTCACCTCGCCCTGGGGGCTGACGCGGATAGTTTCGTTGCCGTAGCGCTTGCCGGACTCGCCGTCGGCGGCGCAGAACCAGCGTTCGGCCTCCCAGCGCTTGCGCCACCCGGACTCGGTCAGCCGGGCGGCCTCCAGGTGGTGCCGGGTGCGGGCCAGGCGCTTCCCACCACGCACCACGTGCACCACACCCGCTGCACGGTCGGCCCGTTCCTGCTCCAACCGGCCCTCAAGGGCACGCAGGCGGCGCGACTTGGCATGCCACTCCCGCCGGGACCGGTAGCCGCCCGGCGCCCCCCTGGTGCCCTTCTGCCCGACGGGCAGGGACAGTCGGTGCGTGAGGGTACGGATGCCCGTTTCCAGCTTCTGGATGTGCGCCTGCTGGCCGCGGCGGGCCAGCGCCCACTGATCATGCGTGGCCTTGGTGATACTGCCCGCCCAGCGCGACGACGACACCGCCGTCAGCTCCCGCTTGCGGGCCGCCCAGGTGTCGGCGGAATGCTCCAGAGCATCCCGGCAGCGCGCCCTGAGGTCCTTCGCGGCCAGTGCGCCCAGATGCGCACCTACCAGGCACAGCACCTTCTCATCTTCCGGCTTCAGTTGCTTGAGCCGGGTACGGATGGCCACGCCGCTCGGGCCGGACGCCACGAAGGGCTCCGCCACCTCCCGCAGCCCACCCATCCCCACACCACCACCCGGCCCCACCCGAAGATCCCCGTCACCGCATCCAACGAACGCCACCGACACAGGTCACGCCTTCGACACACGAACTCCCATTCAATGCCGAAGGGCCGGGGGCAGGCCGACACGAGCAGCACGACAAAGACACCAGGACTCGCCCACACTCACCGAAACATGCCCGAGCACACTCGGCGTTGGTACTGGTGGGCTCGCGTATTCAACTGTCGCCAGTTCGCCGAGGAGTCCACCCGGCTGGTGACCTTGTGTGATCGCCGGCGGCGTACGGCTCCAGGTCCCGCTGGTCTCCTGCATCGACCACAGCCAGAGGCCTTCGAGTCCGCTGATAGATTCCTGCGGTGAGCGAGCAACTGCCCAGCGGCGGCATCGAGCTGTCACCCGACCAGATCGAAGCCCTCCACGCCAGGTGGTCATCCTGCTGGACCCCCAGTGAGGTCGCGCAGCAGTTGGCCGGGATCGGCACGCCGTGGTACGTGGCCGCGGGCTGGGCGCTGGACCTGTTCCGCGGCAGGCAGACGCGCACTCATGGAGACATCGAGATCGCGATTCCGGCCGCGAGCTTTCCCGAGGTCCGCTACCGCTTCCCCGGATACGTCTTCGACGCGGCAGGCAGCGGCCGGATCTGGGGGGACGCCCCACCGGAGGTGCTGGCCGCCGTACATCAGACATGGCTCCGCGATCCGGCCACCGGAAACTACCTGCTCGACGTGTTCCGCGAACCGCACGACGGCGACACCTGGATCTGCCGACGCGATGAGAGGATCCGGCTTCCCTACAGCGACATCATCCACCACACCCAAGACGGCATCCCGTATCTCGCACCCGAACTGGTCCTGCTGTTCAAGGCCAAGCACGCCCGCCGAAAGGATCAATCAGACTTCGACGCGACCGTCCCGCACATGACCCCGGCTCAGCGCGAGGCCCTGACCGAGCTACTCGACCGCGTACACCCGGGGCATCCCTGGATTGCGGATCTGTAGCCGTCTACTGGTGGGCTCGCGTAATCGTCTGTCGCGCGGATGCCCCGCCTCACCCTGCCACCCCAGGTCATCAACCAGGACCAAGCGCCGCTGCACCAGCACCGCCGACTCGCCATCCTCCGGCGGACGCTCAACGACGACTCCCTGTCCCTGCGAGCCCGGGTCGCCGCCGCACTCGTTCTCCTCTACGCGCAACCCGTCACCCGCATCGTCCGCCTCACTGTCAACGACGTCATCGACGACGGGGCCACCGTCACCATCCGGCTGGGAGACCCGCCGTCCCCACTTCCAGAGCCCGTCGCTGACCTCATGCGGGCATACGTCCAGTCCTGCCAGCACCTGCCCTATGCCAGCAGCAGAAGCTCAGTGGCTTTTCCCGGGTCGCCAGCCCGGACAGCCGATGAATCCGGTCAGCCTCCAAGTCCACCTGCGGAAGATCGGTGTCCCACCGCAACGCGGCAGGACCTCCGCGATCCGCCAAATCGTTCTCCAGGCCCCGGCCCCCGTCATCGCGAAGGCGCTCGGCTACCACGACAAGACAGCCACCCGCCTGGTCACCGAAGCCGGAGGAACCTGGAGCCGATACGCCCCCGGCGACCACAGACGCTGACGGGGGGGCGCCATGGTTGCTCTGGCGGGCCAACCTCCCGGAACCGGCATGATGTCAGTAGCAGGTGGCATGCTCTGCCGCCATGGACAAAGAGCAGTTCTGGCAGCTCATCGAGGCAGCCCGCAACCAGGTGTCCAACCCGAACGACGGAGAAGTGTCGCCCGCCGGGCAGCCTCGCAACTGGCCACGCACCCGGCCGAGGAGATCGTCGCCGCTCAGCAGGTGTTGTGGGACCTGATGGCCGACTCTTACACGAATCCTCTGTGGGCCGCTGCCTACGTGATCAATTATGCTGCTCCAGACCCTCCGCCGCCCGCTTCTCGCGCAGTTCCTTGATGGCGCGGCGGCGGGCCAGGCGGTGGGTGCGGCGGATCTGGGCCTCCTGGTTGCGCCGCTTGTCGCGCTCCGTCTCGGGGACGACCGGCGGCACCCGGCGCGGCGTGCCGTCGGCGTCGACGGCGGCGAAGACCAGGTAGGCCGAGCCGACCTGGGTGGCGGGGGCGGACTCGTTCCAGCGTTCGGCCAGGACCCGCACGCCGACCTCCATGGACGTCCGGCCGGTCCAGTTGACCTGGGCCTTCACATGGACGAGGTCGCCGACGCGGACCGGCTCCAGGAAGACCATCTCGTCCATGGACGCGGTGACGGCGGGCCCGCCGGAGTGGCGCCCGGCCACCGCACCCGCCGCGTCGTCGACGAGCTTCATGATCACGCCACCGTGCACGGTCCCCAGCAGGTTCGTGTCGTTGTGGGTCATGATGTGGCTGAGGGTGGTCCGGGAGGCCGCGGTCGGCTTGCCCGGGATATCCGGAGTTTCCGATTCCGCGACGGGGGCCTGTTCTGTCATGGCCTCCACCTTATGCCGAGGTGACATCTGCGGAATTTGTGTCAGGTTGGCAACAGCCAGGCCTTTATTTTCCGACGAACCTTGTAAGGCACATAGCCCTGCCCTGCACACTGGGGCGCATGAACGATTGGCCCGAGGGATGGTCCGACGACAACCGCGGCTCCGGATACGGAGGCGGCAGCGCGAGCGCACAGCCTGAGAGCGCGCGCGTCATGCGGCAGGTCCGCCGGCCCGGCCCGGGCGCGTACGGGGGTGGACCCGCCCCCGCGTCGCCGCCGTACGCGGGCGGGGTCCCGCAGCAGCCTTCGTACGTCGATGGCGGCGAGGCCTACGGCAGCGACTACAACACCGGGCAGGTGTACGGCTCCCCCGGCGGCGGAGGGCCCAACCTGCCCGGTTCGCGTATGCGGGAGCCGCGGCCCGCGCCGAACTGGCGGCGCCGGATCAAGTGGACGGCGATCACGGTTCTCACGGTGACCGTCGTCACGGCCGTCGGCACGTACTTCTGGGCCGACTCCAAGCTGCACCGTGACGTCGACCTCTCCAAGGTGATCGACCGGCCGGAGGCGGGCGAGGGCACGAACTACCTGATCGTCGGCTCCGACAGCCGCGCCGGCCTGTCCGACGAGCAGAAGAAGAACCTCCACACCGGGTCCGCCGAGGGCAAGCGCACGGACTCGATGATGATCCTTCACACCGGGAGCAACGGCCCCACCCTCGTCTCGATGCCCCGCGACTCGAACGTGACGATCCCCTCGTACACGGGGTCCGACTCCGGCAAGACCTACCAGGGCACCGGCCGTCAGGTGAAGCTGAACGCGGCGTACGCGGAGGACGGGCCCGAGCTGCTGGTGCGCACGGTCGAGGCCAACACGGGCCTGCACATCGACCACTACGTGGAGATCGGCTTCGCGGGCTTCGCGAACATCGTCGACTCGGTCGGCGGCGTCGAGATCGAGATCCCCAAGGGCGGTATGAAGGACAAGAAGTCCGGGGCGAACTTCGAGGCGGGCAAGCAGACCCTCAACGGCGAGCAGGCCCTCGCCTTCGTCCGCACCCGGTACGCCCTCGCGGGCAGCGACCTGGACCGTACGAAGAACCAGCAGAAGTTCCTCTCGGCCCTGGCCAGTCAGACGGCGACGCCGAGCACGATCCTCAACCCGTTCAAGCTGTACCCGACGATGAGCGCGGGTCTGGACACCCTGGTCGTCGACAAGGACATGAGCCTGTTCGACCTGGCCGACATGTTCTGGGCCATGAAGGGCGTCACGGGCGGCGACGGCAAGTCCATGAACATGCCGATCTCGGGCAACTCGCCCAACGGGAACCTCCAGTGGAACACCACGAAGGTCAAGCAGCTGGTCAACGAGCTCAAGAACGACGAGACGGTGACCGTCTCCTCGAACTGAGCGCCGACCTGGTCGAGGGCACCCCGAACAGGGGGTGCCCTCGATCGCGTTCAGGGGGACGTCACATCGCGGCGCCCGCCATCGTGCGGCACGTCTCGGCGCAGCGACGACAGGCCTCGGCGCAGCGCATCATCATGGGGTCGTCCGGCATGGACATACACGCCTCGGCGCACATGGCACAGGCCTTGGCGCACATGGCGCACATTTCGCCCGACATCGGCGAGCGGCGCATCATCATGTCCGCGCACATACGGGTCGTCTCGGAGCAGTCCATCAGGGCGCGCATGATCTGCATGCGGTCCTGGCCGCCCGCCTGCATGCAGGAGCTCATGGTCTCCTCGCAGACGGTGTGGCACGACATGCACGCCTCGACGCAGGCCTGCATCTCCCTGGTCATGGCGGTCATGCCGCCGGACTGCATACCGGGCTGCATTCCGGACTGGGTCATGGCTCCTCCTGGGGGTGAGTGCCCCGGGCTCTCATGGGCCTGGGTGCCCTTCCGGCATACGCCTCCCGGCGGCCCCGCGCCATCCGGCGGACGTCGGTAATCCGCTTCGTGTGCGAAGGGGCCGGTGGAGTTACGGCTTGCGGCCCACTCCGGCGAAGTGCGTGACGTCGACGATGTCGGACTCGGCCGTGTCGGGGCGCCAGCGCGAGCAGGTGACGACGCCCGGGTCGAGGAGTTCCAGGCCCTCGAAGAAGCGAACGAGGTCAGCGCGGCTGCGCAGGGTCATCGGAGCCGACCCCTGGCTGTTCCAGTACTGCACCGCGCCCGTCATCGCCTCCCCGTCGACCTCGGTGGTGGGGTGGGAGACGACGAGGTGACTGCCCGGGGGGACGGCGTCCATCAGGCGGCGCACGAGGGCGACGGCCTCATCGGTGTCCATCACGAAGTTGAGGACGCCCAGCAGGGTGACGGCCACGGGCCGGTCGAGGTCGAGGGTGCGGGCGGCCTCCCCCAGGATCGCCTCCGGGTCGTGCGCGTCCGCCTGCACATAGGCGGTGGCCCCCTCGGGGGTACTGGTCAACAGCGCGTGGGCGTGGGTGAGCACGAGGGGGTCGTTGTCGACGTACACGATCCGCGCCTCGGGCGCGACCCGCTGGGCGACCTCGTGCGTGTTGTCGGCGGTCGGCAGGCCGGCACCGATGTCCAGGAACTGCCGTATCCCCGCCTCCCCCGCCAGATGCCGCACCGCCCGAGCCAGAAACCGCCGGTCGGCGACGGCCGAGCGGGGCAGCGCCGGCACGAAGGAGAGGATCTGGTCGCCGACCTCCTTGTCGGCGGGGTAGTGGTCCGTGCCGCCCAGCCAGTAGTTCCAGATTCGGGCCGAGTGGGACACGTCTGTACGGAGGTCGGACATCGCGGTCGGTCTCCTTCGGGCATCGGCGGTCGGAATGCGCACCAACCTAGTGAGGGAGACTGCAGACCAGGACCGGTTTTGCCCGGCCTGGGGGACCGCGTGCTGTGGCAGGATGCCGCGATGACCCCCAGCACACCCATACCGGCCGTCGTCCCCGCAGGCCGGATGGCCGACAGCGCCCAGCCGGTGCTGCCTTTGCCGGACTCCGGCCTGGAGCTGCGCCCTTGGGAGCCGTCCGACGCCGACGCCCTGGTGGCCGCCGGCCGGGATCCGGCGATCCGGCAGTGGAACCTCCTGGCCGTGGAGACAGCCAAGGACGCACGCGGACGCATCGCGCGCATGCACGAGCGGTGGCGCGCCGAGGCCGGTGCCGTCTGGGCCGTCGCGCGGCCGGACGGCGGGGAGGCCCTGGGGCTCATCGGGTTCAACGACGTCGACCTGGCGGGCGGGAGCGCCGAGATCGTGTACTGGGTTCTGCCGCAGGGCCGGGGCAACGGGGTAGTGGTCGAAGCGACACGACGGGTCAGCCGATGGGCCCTGGACGACCTCGGCCTGCACCGACTGCGGCTGTGCCACTCCGTGGCCAACGAGGCGTCCTGCCGGGTGGCCGCCAAGGCCGGGTACGCCTTCGAGGGCACGATGCGCGGTGCGCTGCTGCACGCCGACGGGTGGCACGACCAGCATCTGCACGCGCTGGTTCGAGGGGACGCATGAAAGAAGGGTGCCCGGAGTTCCGGGCACCCTTCCGTCATCAACTCACCTGCGGTTACGGCAAGTTGCGCGCCATCACGATGCGCTGAACTTGGTTCGTACCCTCATAGATCTGAGTGCTTTACAGGTCATACGGCGCTGACCTGCACGAACAACCCTCTCAGAGGGACCTGCCCAGCATTTCCCCATGATCGTCAAGAGTCTGCCCAGGTAGGGGTGGCACTGATGGCATCTCCTCCGACCGGTCCGAGGAGTGGCAGGCTCCGGGCAGGTTACGCGGTTTCCTGTTCCGTCAACCGTGATCGCTTGACCGGTGCGCCTCACCCTCGGGAGCATCAACCCAGATGCGGGGCACTGGCAGCGGCATGGGAGAGGGGAACCCAGACCATGAAGGTCACCAAGCTGGTCAGCACGTGCGACATCAAGGACTGTCCGACCATCTACGCGACAGACCGAGGCACCCTCCTGGTTCAAGGCGAGACGCCCACCGATCACGGGCTGGAAATTCCCGCTCACGAAACCCTGGTCGAGATCCCCATGGAACTGATTCAGAAGGCCATTCGTGACAACCTCCTCTAAGACCCTCGGCGACCTCTTCGACTCTTTCGAGCGCGAGGCGTTCCGCCTGGAGACTCTGGACGACTACAGCCAGTCGGGGAACGTGGACGCTTTCCAGGCATTCCAGGCCGGGGAGCCTCAGCCGAAGGACTACAACGCGGGCTGGATCGAAGAACTCCGCTCACACACCGAGAAGGGGAAGCGGATTTACCGGGTGCACATTCTGTCGCGCCCACTCACGGACTATCTTTGCTTCGAACTCGGTTGGGGCTACCGGAAGAACATGACCGGAAGCGAAGAGTTCTTCATCCTCGACGTCACCGAGAAGCCCAACCCGCTGGAGAACGTCCCGGATTTCTGGTTCTTCGACTCCTCCTCCGTGGCCGTCATGAACTACGACGAAAACGGGAAGTACCTCGGATCGGAAGTGCTGCCACCGGAACGCACGGCGGAATTCACGCAGTACCGTGACGCGGCACTCGCACACGCAGAACCATTTAACGAATGGTGGGCCAAGTACGGGGCGTGAACAGAGCACAGCTTGGGGCCGCGCTGCGGGCGCTGCGAGTGGCATCCGGAAAGGAAGCCAAAGCAGTGGCCCGCAGCGCCCTCATGTCTCCGTCCAAGCTGTCCAAGATCGAGAATGCCAAGCTGGCACCCAGCGCAACAGACGTTGAGCGCATCCTCACCGCCATCGGCGTATCGGACGAGGTCAAGGCTGAATACACGGAGGCAGCCCGAGCATCTGCGACGGAGGCAACAGCATGGCGGCTCCTGAAACGGATCGGCGTTCACAAGGGCCAGCAGGCAGCCAAGGCCCTGGAAGCGCAGATGTCGGTGCTGCGGTTGTTTCAACCCGCGCTGGTTCCCGGCCTGCTCCAGACACCTGAGTACATCCGGGCCATCCTGCAACGCCATGATTTGAGCGATGACGCCCTGACGCGAACGATCAACGGGCGACTTGAACGACAAGCGATTCTCTATGACAACGCCAAGTCCCTGCGGTTCGTCATCACAGAGACAGTTCTGCGCTGGCAAATCGTCCCGCCACAGATGATGGCTGCGCAGTTGGACCGCATCGTTTCCATATCCCGGCTGCCCCACGTAGATATCCGTGTAGTTCCGCTGACGATTCAGCAGCACGACATTGCAAATCATGCGTTCGTTATCCGTGACAACCGAATGGTCACCATAGAAACGGTTCACGCCGAGGTGGTTGTCACGGACCCCCGGGACGTAACTTTGTATGTTGATAAGTTCGATAGGTTCGAGCAAGTGGCACTGGCCGGCGCTGATATGCGGAATCTGATCGAGGGTATCCGAAACGACTTTTTGCGGGAACAGGAAACAGGCTAGATACGCATCCGCGGGCCGCCGAAGATGGCGGCATGGAGAGCGAAGAAAGAACGTCCGGTCCTGCGACCGAACCCACGGTGGGGACGTGCTTGTCGGAGCTGCCGCGCGAACCGTCACCCATGCCCGGCTGTCCCGTGTGCCTTTCTCAGTCGGTCGCCCGAGAGAACGCCCGCTCCACGGGGGACTACAGCGCCGTATCCGATGCCAACGTGAAGCTGCGTCAGCACCAGAGAGACGAGCACGCGGGGGACCAGCGGTGAGCGTCACGGCCGACGACATCGGTAAGCGGGTCCGGGACGCATCGGGAAGGGTCGGCATCCTCCGCGACGTGATCCGGGATTACGAGGACCCGGGAGAGCCGCCGGGTGAACGCCTGAAGCGCCCTGTTGCCTTCCTGTGGCCCGAGGGCGGCGGCAGAGAGTGGTTGGCCCCGCCGCAGCAAGTAAGGCGTGTCTGAAGTCCGCTGATCGCTTGGGAGAACTCCGTGTCCGTTCAGGACCTGCTGAACCTGCTTGCACCCCGGACAGGTCAGGTGGACCCGGCGTCGTGCGTCCAATGCGCAACGCTCCGCAAGCGGGTTCGCGCGGCCAATCGATCCGGAAATCCGGCCAAGGCGCTGGAGACCGTCGAGGCGATGCGGCTGCACAAGCGTTACGGGCATCCCAACGACACGCGACAGCTCCCCATTGACCTCTCCGCGCACGGTCCCCAACTGACCTAGGGGAACAGACTCCCGTCCGGTATGGGCGGCGGCGGTCAGTCATGGCCGCGATTAGTTGAGCAGGAAGGTGCAGTGATGCAGAACGGAACCGACCTGTACGCGCTCGACATCAACGGGGCCTCGTTCGTCCAGGCGTGCGGCGGCCCCTGTTCCGAGGGGTGTGTGACGCTGGCCCAGATCGGCGAGGACGCCTGGGCCCTCGGTGACAGCAAGCGGCCGGACGCGCAGCCGCTGCGGTTCACCACGGAGGAGCTGGACGCGGCCGGTATCGACCCGGCGCGGTTCGGCCTGAACGTCTGATCCCCCCTCCCCCGCCAGTCGGGCCCGACCGCTTTCTTGGGTCGGGCCCGGCTGGTCCTCCGACCGCTGACACCGAACGGGAACAACAGGTGCACCACCACGGCTATCTGTGGACCGGCCCGAAAGAGCGTTTCGACCAGGAAGCATTGCGACGGCCCCCTCATCCTGAGCCGCCCCCGGCTGGAAGCAGACCGGAACTGATCCAGCGCTATCGGGAAGTGGTGGCGGAGTTCCCCACTGCCGATCTGCCGCCCATCGAAACGGCGTACTGGCTCATCAAGCCCCGCTCCCTCGTTCGTGGAACCTGGGAGGAGGCCAAGGAGGCGGCGGCCTGGCTCGGCGAGCGACTGGCCGAGTACGCCCCTCGGTTCGCGTCGGAGAAGGACCGAGACACCACACGTCTGGCCCAGATGGTGAACGCTGCTGCCGAACGACTGCACTCGGGCAAAGATGTGTCCTACGGCTGCTACCTCGAACGCCCCTCGTATCTGTCCCTGGCGGTGGTGACGTGTTCCCCGAATCATGCGATTCCTGAACTGGCCTGCCCAGTCGCGTAGTCGAAGCAACAAAGAAGCCCCGGCCATTCGGCCGGGGCTTCGTTTGGTTGGTTAGAGCAGTGCCCGGAAGGGGTTGAAGTCTGCGAGCGGTTCCGACCGCTTCGGTTCCGGCGCGGGCTCGGGGGCCTGCTTGGGTGCCGGACGGTAAGCGTCCAACCGGACGACTCGCGCGCGGTTCTGCTCACGCTCCGCGCTGGCCGGCTGCGCCTCTGCGTGACGGGAAGTGTTTCCGTTCTTGTTGCTGTCCGTGCTGGCCGGCTGCGGCACAGAGTCACCGGAAGCGTCACCGCGGAGTGAGAAGACGGTAGCCGGTCGGCCGGTCTTCCCCGCCCGTTCCACGGTGACGACGATTCCGGACAGTTCCTTGACCTCTGCGGCCGTCGCTCCGACGTACGGGAGCACCTGGGAGGAAGTGGCCCGACCGCCGTGCAATTCGATTCGGGCCCGCACCTTGTTCTCAAGGCTGAGCGGCTGACGCTTCACCTTGGGAGAGGTAGCCCCCTTGGTAATCCGGACTGCGTCCTGGACAGAACGGCGAACCAGGGTGAAGGCGGCCGACAGCATCTCTTCCGTAACCGTCTCCGAGCACTCGGACGCTGCCAGGCAGGCAGCGACCCTGAGCGTCTGTTCTGCGGTCCGCTCGATGAACACGGCCTGTCCCTCCGGCAGGGACTCACCCAGGATGCGGGCGTATCGGCGCACGATCCGCCACAGCGGCCGGGCGTCCTCTGCAAGCGTGATCACGCGCGGCCGGGCAGTGGCCCAACCGTAGGCGTCGGACAGGTCCCGCCCGTCCACCTCGGGCAGGCTCACCCGGTCGTCGTCCAGCAAAGGCACCGACCCCAGCAGGAACGGAAGAATGCGGTTGTACGAGCCGCCCGCCGCTTCGGACTCGCCCACGTACTTCGCCCAGTCAGAGGGCGTGACGTGGCAGTGCAGGACCATGGCAGGGTCGCGTACTTCCTGCGCCACATCCTTGGTGGTGTTCCGCAGCGTTGCCCCATCCCATGCGCTGCGCAGCTTGGTCGTGAACGAGGCATCCCGCTTCACTCTGCGCAGTACCTCTGACCACTCTTCCTCACACACGAAACTGCGGACGTCCCGCCCATGCTCGGTCTCTGCGGTCGCTTCCTGCTGCTCCCAGAGGTGATTCACCATGCTCGCCCCGGACGTGATCCCGGATGTGGTGTGCGTGGCCACAAAGCGGCCCAGGGACTTGTCCAGGACGTGATGCGCGGCCCGTAGCGCGGTTCCCTTGCCTCTGCCCGTTCCAGCCACCAGGGCCGACCACAGCAGCACGGGCCGACCGCTGCCACGGGACGAGACCTTGACCGTGCCACCAATGGCGGCCGACCACATCGACAGGGCGGCCACGTACACCCCCAATGCATCCGCTTCCAGGAACGGGGCGATCCTGCGGACCGCACGACCGATCGGACCGTACAGAACGGGGGTGTTCATGCTGCCTCTATCTCGAAAAGGGTTGGTTGGTTGGCCTCTGGCCGGGGAGGCCGGGCGCACTCCGCGCCCGGCACGGCGGGGGCGGCACTCAGGCCGCTGCCGCTTTTCCCTCCGACGCGTCCCGGTGCGTCAGTTCGTAGGCGTGGCGCACGTGCATGGGGATGCGTCCCTTGGTGGGAACTGCGTAGCCGTTCTCTCGCGCCCATGCCCGCACGGCACGGTTCCGCTCCCGTTCGCTCATCCCGGAACGGTCGACCTTGGCAGCCTCCGGAAGCGGGTCACCACCGACCAACTCACCTGAGCGAACAGCCGACTTGAAGCGTCCAGGTTCCCGCACGTCCATCACGGGAATGGCCCGCTCGGATGCGTCTCGCAGCTTGGTGGCGTTCCGGTCGCCACCCTCCCCCAGGATCAGCAGAACCGTGCTGTCATCGGCACGGCCGACCACCTCATAGCCAAGGTTGCGGACCGCTTCCCGCGCGTCGTCCCACTCGTAACCCGGCACCTCACCGGCGATCATCACGGACAACACAGGTTCAGGGTCGGTCGACACTTCCGGCTCCGGCTCCGGCTCCGGCTCCGGCTCCGGCTCCGGCTCCGGCTCCGGCTCCGAGACAGGCTCAGCAACCGGCACGCGCTCAACCGGCGCACCCTTGGCAGTCTCAGGCACACCAAGAGCGTCCATCAGGTACCTGCCGAACAGGATGTCGTGCTCAAGGCAGAGGTCCCACGTGTGCGCGCCCAGGGTAAGAGTCGTGCCCGCTTCTTCCTCACTGCCATCACGCGCTATGTGGGCGTCGCACAGAACCTTTTCCACGGGCATGAGCACGGTCTTACGCATAGCGCTGCATTCCTTTGTTAGGGCGGAGGTCTCAGCGAGCGTCCGGAGCGTTGCTCTACGGCTGCCCGCTTGATCTCCATTCTCCCCCACCCCTATCACGGAACGGTAACTAACGAATAACTGAAGTATTACTCAATTGTTTATGAATGACGGGGGTAATGGTAATTAGATAAAGAATAGGACCCACCGGGGGTGCTGTCCTTCCATCGCGTTTGCCAATCAAATCCCCAAAGCCCGGCAGTTCACATCTGGCGGCATCCATAACACTTCTTCGGCTGATGCTTCAGTTTGTCGCCCCAGGGATGCACTTCCCCGGAAAGTTCCCACCCGACGTGAATAGCGAACTCCTCGACACATTCCGAGCACTGGGGCTCACCCCATGGGCACTCATAGCCAGCCCGATGCGTGCCGTCGTGGGTTCCTGCTGCCCCGGCCTTGGCCGCTCGTCTGCTCACTCGTCCCCCTCGAAGGCCCAGCCCAGCCGCTTCATGCCGTCGGCCGTCAAGCCAAGGGCCGTAGCCAACTGGCGGAACTCGGTGAGGTGATCGCGGGTAGCGGTGCCGTCAAGGATCTTGCCGTAATAGGTCAGCATGACTGCCACAGTCGGGACGTAGGACTCATCCCAGCGCGCGGACTGAGGACTGCTCCACCATTGATGCCATTGCTCGGATTCGGCATCTGACCAATCCCTTACCGATGGCAGATCAGGAACGGGCAGGCCGTGATCGTTCGGCAGCACATCCAATCCCTTGTATCGAGAGTGCGGCGAATCTGGGTTACGCATTTTCGGCATGGTCCCTCCGGTTTCCGTTACGCGCCGTCGACGGCCGGCGCAGGCTTCTGATCCACGGACAGTGAGAAGAACGGGCCCCCGCTGGTCGGCAGGGGCCCGAACTAATCAAGGGTTAGGCAGTAGGCCAAGTGACAGCAGCCTTGACAATTCCCTTGGTCGGCTTCGACTCATCAAAGGTGTTGTCGGTCTTCTTGGTATCCAGCTCCGGGTATCGCACGATCTTGCCGCCGTACAGATGCAGGGTGTCGATGTAGTCAGCCCTGTACTTCTCCGACTGTCCCTCACGGAAGCCCGTGAACTGGCTTGCGTAGGTGGCGAACTCCGAGTGACCGGCCACGATGTCCACACCGGCGGGCATGGCCGTAGTGGTCAGGATCGTGAACCCGGCGAGGCGGGCGACAACGCCATTGGCGGTCACGCCACCTTCGCCGTAGGCAGCAGCATTAGCCACGGCCGGATGCTCGATGAGGTATCGCTTCACGCGCGGCGAGACCACCACGTAACGGCCTGCCGGGATGTCGTTGTCATCCAGGGCCAGCATCATGTCCAGAATCGCGCTGTACAGGATCTGAGGGATGTTGTCGGCGGTCGGCGCGATGGCCGGAAGCGCCGTCGCCCCGGTGGCGATGATGTTGCCCATGAAGGTGTCGGCCTCACGGGCCAGGGCTCGAATCATCTGCTGGTTGATCGGCGAGCCAAGGCCCCCAGCGAGCTGGACCCGTTCCGCATCTTCGACAAGAACCTGAAGGTACTTCGCCTCAGTAATTGTGAGCTTCTGATCCACGGCTTCCGGCCGCTGTGCGGTCATACCGTCGGCGATCGTGTAATCACCCACGGTCGGCCGAAGAAGGCTGTTGATGTGAACCACATCGCCCTTCTTGCGGATCTCTCCTTCGTACTTGTTATTCGCCACGAACGGAGACGCCCAGACCAGAAGCGGGTCAAATGCTACGAGAAGTTCGGCATCCCAGATCTCGGGAATGAAAGTGGTAGTTCCGGGCTGCTGGTAGGCAAGAGTCATACAGGTACTCCTAATTAGCGCTTACGAACATCGAGAGAAACACGGCGACGCTCCGGAATCGGGCTGCCGTCGCGGTTGTGACCGGCCCCGACAAGTTGGGGAAACGTCGGGTCCTTGGGCTTGAAAGGCACCAGGGCCTTATCCATGGCATCAGTCGATGGCTTGCCATCTTCACCAAGCAACTTGGAAGCGTCCAGGTAATCCGTGAATCCGTCAGGGAGATTGATTCCGACCTGGGCGGCATGATTCTTGAGTTCAGCCCGCGCCAGCTGCCCCGCATATTCCCGCTCGACCTCGGCCCGAATGGAATCGGAAGGGTCGGCCGGCGTGGCCTCGAAAATCCGTTCCGCGTCGCTCATGGCGACACCTCCTAGAGAACTAATCAACGTGAAGGGAAGAAGTAGAGAGAAGGGCCGCCTAAGAGCGGCCCTATACCTCACAAGAGGACAACGTAAGAGAAGACACTGCCCCCCCTTACCCCCCACTGTGAACGATGCAAGTAGGAAGTAAGGGGAGGAGTGTTTCTCTACGTTGTCCCTCTCACAGGGAGGTGTCCGCAGAGCCTCATAACGACTTAGGAACTGCCCAGCCCGCAGGCCGTGCCAGAGGCACACCGCCGAGTGTGCATGGCCCCAGAGGATCGCTCCTCCACTGTTCTGAATTAATGCGACACAGGAGGAGGCCGCCCGGAGGTGGCTTCCCTCACGTCACGTCCCTGTGGTGTTGATACGGCCCCACACTTCCCGGTAGCCCGACAGATCTTGTTCCGTCAGGCCATCGAAGTCGTACACAAGGTTTCTGTTCCGGCTTACGTGGATGCCCGCATACCTCAAACGCCGCGTACGGGCCTTGGCGGGCTTTTGGTGGGTCTCGCAATACCTCCGGGGGCGTCCACGTTTCCGTGTCGCCTGCGAGGCGTACAAAGGCTCACGGCATCCGACCCATCGGCAGGACTCTGGGGGATAGTTCCGACGTTCCACCACGTAGCCGGAACCGTGCCGCGCACCCGCCTCATCTGCTGCGGAGAGCAGAGAAAGCAATTCGCCATAGTGGTCCGGATCATCCGCACCGGGGCGCTGTTGCATGACGGATTGCATCTCTCGGTGGCTCAACTCAGGATCAAATGTGGGAAGAGTCGCCACGATGGGAGCCCAGCACAGGGAGACCATCCCGGTATGAGCTATCGCTATCCGCTCGAACTCCGTTTCCGTCTGCTCGGCCCAGAGGCTCGGCCATTCCTCGGATGCTTCTTCACCGGCAGCCTCTAGTAGTGCATCCGCGTGGCGCTCCAGCTCGGCCTGGCCAGGTTCGTCCACAGGTGGAATCGTCTTGGTCACGTAGTCCTCTCAGTAAACAAAAAGCCCCCGAATTCCCTCGGGGGCGTTCACTACTGGCAATTCTTCAGTTCTGTTCGTCCAGCCATTTTTCCAAGTCAGCCGGTCGACAGCGGAGGGACTGACCCACCTTCCGGAACGGGATCTGTTCGTCCTTCCAATTCCCGTACACCCACGACCGGGGCTTGTTCAGGTAATCGGCAACATCACCAACGGTCATCAGCTTGGTCAATCGACTCTCCAGAAAAAGAAAGCCCCCGAGTCGCCTCGGGGGCTCAATTTTGATATGGAATTAAGAGCTAGCGGTGGCGCAGGCTAGTCCTCTCCGCTCCCCATGGATTCCAAGACCCTCAATGTCTTCTCGGTCAGGTCTCCTCCAGCTTTCCCTGCCACAGTGCTGAGGTAGCCTTCGCGCCGAGCTTTCTTCAAGTGGTCCTTTATGGTCTCTGGCTGACGACCGATCATGACTGCCAATTTCCGCACCGGGGCCACCGCTCCCGTGTCCGCCATCGCCTTGTATGTAGACGCGAGCATGGCCAAGTACCTCTCCGAGACGCCTTCACTGGCCAACAGCAACTCAGCCGCCTCACCCGCCTCGGTGAGCTTCTTGGCTGCGGTCTCCAGGGTGCTCTGAGCCTCCGGTGCCATCTTGGCCAGGTTCAGGGCCGCCGCGAGATCCAGCCTGCGCAGCACGGTCGTGGAGATGCCCCGCGCCACGTCGCGCGCGGGTGCGTCGGCGGCCGACTCGATGGTGATGCGTTGAGGCCCGCCAGTCACGGGCCCTGTGGGCCACCACATCCGAATCGTCCACCCCCCTTGCTGCTGCTCGATCTCGAAGCCGCTCTCATCTGCTCGCATACCCTCAGAGTACACCACCCCGGGTGTTCCACCTAGGGTTGACAACACAGGGTGGACAAGCTCAGTCTGAAGTTAGGTGCTCCCGGCGCATCGGCGAGCACTCCCCTTGGACAGAAAGGCCAGCACCTCCGTGGCTAGAGCTTGGGTTGCGCGTTCGAAGGACGACCCGAAGAAGTGGACGACGTACTGGTACGACCCAGACGGCAAGCAGCGGCAGAAGACCTTCGAGACCAAGAAGCGAGCCGACGACCAGCGCAAGCGCAAGGAACAGGAACTCGATGCCGGTACCTACCTGGACGACCGATTGGGCAAGCAGCCCGTGACGGCTGTCTGGGAACAGTGGACGAATCAAAGGAAGCTGGAGAACAGCACCAAGAAGCAGTACCGGTCCATCCAGAAGACAACCCTTGAACCGTTCTTCAAGGCCCGTTCCATCGTGTCCCTCAAGGTCGCTGACGTTGAGCAGTGGCTCTTGTGGATGGAACAGGACCGGAAGCTCTCCGCTCGCACACGGCGTCAGCGGTTCTCGTTCTTCTCCGGGATGATGGACTGGGCTGTCGTCAACGAGATCATCGGCCGGAACCCGTGCAAGAAGGTCAAGGGCGCGGGCAGCCGCGCCAAGGAGATCCGGGAGCACAAGAGCACCGCGCGGCGACTCACGACGCGGGAAGTCCTGGCGATGCTCGATGCCGCTCCTCCGCGATACCGCGCGATGCTGTGGCTCATGGCCGGGTGCGGCCTGCGGTTGGGTGAGGCCATGGCGGTGTCCCGCGATCAAATCGACTTCAAGGCCGAGACGCTTCGCGTCGACTTCCAGATTGCGGAGGACGGAGACACCGCATCGGGGAAGAACAGCGCGATCCAGCGTCGGCACATCAAGGCTCGTGACGAAGGCGAGCCAGGGCGTTCCGTCCCCCTCCCGCCGAACGTCGCCTTCGAGCTTCGGCGGCACATCAGGAACCACGGCGTATGGGGGCCGGAACGGCTTCTCTTCCCCAACGTGACGCGGACTGGCTACCTCTACGCGTCGTACTTCTACCCGAAGATCTGGATGGAGGCTCTGGGCAAGGGACAGGTGAAGTACTGCAAGGCTCACTCGCTCCGGCACTACTACGGGTCGCGGCTGCTGTACGCCGGAGTCCCCGAGAACGACGTGGCCGACTGGATGGGCCACAGCAGTACTGACGTGCTCAGGGAGCACTACCACTACATCTTCGAAGGGGCCGAGCAGCGCGGCCGTGCAGCCATCGCAACCATGCTGACGCCCGGCGCGGACGACCCCACGGAGGCGACAGAGGTCGCCTGATCCACGTACGACAACAGCCCCCGGCAAGTACGCCGGGGGCTGTGTTGTTTGTGCAGGTCAGTGGCCGTTTTCAGCCCGGCATCCACCCAGGATTCCCCCAGCATGACGCCCAGGAACGGTCCTGATCGGGCCGCAACGGGCAGAAAGCCGAGGGCGTCCCTCCGGACCTTCGAAACAGCTTCTGACCTGCAAAAACCCTGCTAAGGCAGGTTCCTCGCCATCACGATCCGCTGCACTTGATTCGTTCCTTCATAAATCTGGGTGATCTTGGCGTCGCGCATCATGCGCTCCACCGGGTAGTCACGGGTGTAGCCGTAGCCGCCGAGGAGCTGCACCGCGTCCGTGGTGACCTCCATGGCGACGTCGGAGGCGAAGCACTTGGCAGCCGCGCCCTGGAAGGTGAGGTCGCTGTCGCCGCGCTCGGACTTGGCGGCGGCGGCGTACGTCAGCTGGCGGGCGGCCTCGATCTTCATGGCCATGTCGGCGAGCATGAACTGGATGCCCTGGAAGTCGGCGATCGGCTTGCCGAACTGCTTGCGCTCGCGGACGTAGCCCTTGGCGTAGTCGAGGGCGCCCTGGGCGACACCGAGGGCCTGCGCGGCGATCGTGATGCGGGTGTGGTCGAGGGTCTTCATCGCCGTCGCGAAGCCGGTGCCCTCCTCGCCGATCATGCGGTCGGCCGGGATGCGCACGTTGTCGAGGTACACCTCGCGGGTCGGCGAGCCCTTGATGCCGAGCTTCTTCTCCGGGGCACCGAAGGAGACACCCGGGTCGGACTTCTCCACGACGAAGGCCGAGATGCCCTTCGAGCGCTTCTCGGGGTCGGTGACCGCCATCACCGTGTAGTAGTCGGAGACGCCCGCGTTGGTGATCCAGCGCTTCACGCCGTTGAGGACGTAGTGGTCGCCGTCACGGACCGCCTTCGTCTTCATGCCGGCCGCGTCCGAACCCGCGTCGGGCTCGGAGAGCGCGTACGAGAACAGCGCGTCGCCCTTGGCCAGCGGGGTCAGGTACCTCTTCTTCAGGTCCTCCGAGCCGGAGAGGATCACCGGCAGGGAGCCCAGCTTGTTCACCGCCGGGATAAGGGAGGAGGACACACAGACGCGCGCCACCTCCTCGATGACGATCACCGTCGCCAGCGCGTCCGCGCCCGCGCCGCCGTACTCCTCGGGTACGTGCACGGCGTGCAGGTCATTGGTGACGAGCGCGTCCAGCGCCTCCTGCGGGAAGCGGGCCTCCTCGTCCACCGCTGCGGCGTACGGCGCGATCTTCGCCTCGGCCAGCGAACGGATCGCGTCCCGGAGCATGTCGTGCTCCTCGGACGGGCGGTACAGGTCGAAGTCAGCCGATCCGGCCAAGGTCTCTCACGCTCCAAAAAGGCTGGGGTGATCTCGCTAATTACCGTTAAGTAACTCAAATTTTAGAGGTCCGCCCACGCGACTGATACGTGACCTTGGCGACAAGGGGAATCTGCCCGGTGAATCGCCCCGGCACGCCCCGACTATGCTCGGGCCCGCACCGACGACATCCAGACCAGGAGCACCCATGGCCCTCAAGATCACCGTGATCGGCACCGGTTATCTCGGCGCCACGCACGCCGCGGCCATGGCCGAACTCGGTTTCGAGGTGCTCGCCCTGGACGTCGTCCGCGAGAAGATCGAGAAACTGGAGCGGGGCGAGGCCCCGATGTACGAGCCCGGTCTGGAGGAGTTGCTGCGCCGGCATGTCGCCGGATTCCAGGGTACGACCGGGCGGCTGCGCTTCACCCAGGACTGGGCGGAGATCGGCGCGTTCGGCGACGTCCACTTCGTCTGCGTGAACACCCCGCAGAAGCACGGCGAGTACGCCTGCGACATGTCGTACGTCGAGTCCGCGATCGCCTCGCTCGCTCCGCACCTGCAGGGGCCCGCCCTCGTCGTCGGCAAGTCCACGGTGCCCGTCGGTTCCGCCGACCGTCTGGCCGCCTACCTGGCCGAGAACGCGCCGGCCGGCGCGGACGCCGAGCTGGCCTGGAACCCGGAGTTCCTCCGTGAGGGCTTCGCCGTGGACGACACCCTGCACCCCGACCGGATCGTGGTCGGCGTGCGCAGCGAGCGCGCCGAGAAGCTGCTGCGCGAGGTGTACGCCACCCCGGTCGAGGAGGGATCGCCGTTCGTCGTGACGGACTTCCCGACCTCCGAGCTGGTGAAGACCTCCGCGAACTCCTTCCTCGCCACCAAGATCTCCTTCATCAACGCGATGGCGGAGGTCTGCGAGGCCGCCGGCGGCGACGTCGCCAAGCTCGCCGAGGCCATCGGCTACGACGACCGGATCGGGAAAAAGTTCCTGCGGGCCGGGATCGGGTTCGGCGGCGGCTGCCTGCCGAAGGACATCCGTGCCTTCATGGCCCGGGCCGGTGAGCTGGGCGCCGACCAGGCGCTGACCTTCCTGCGCGAGATCGACTCCATCAACATGCGTCAGCGCGGCCAGATGGTGGAGCTGGCCCGGCAGATACTGGGCGGCGGCCCCTTCCTGGGCAAGCGCGTCGCGGTGCTCGGCGCCACCTTCAAGCCCGACTCCGACGACGTGCGGGACTCCCCCGCGCTGAACGTCGCCGGGCAGATCCACCTCCAGGGCGGCCAGGTGACCGTCTACGACCCGAAGGGCATGGAGAACGCCCGCAGGGTCTTCCCCACCCTGGGCTACGCCGACTCGGCGCTGGAGGCCGTCCGGGGCGCCGACGTCGTCCTGCACCTGACCGAGTGGCGGGAGTTCCGCGAGCTGGACCCGGCCGCGCTGGGCGAGGTCGCGGCGGCCCGGGTGATCCTCGACGGGCGCAACGCCCTCGACCCGGAAGTGTGGCGCAAGGCCGGCTGGACGTACCGGGCGATGGGACGGCCGACCGCCTGACCCTGCCATGACGACGACGCCGGTTCGGCCGAGGCTCAGTCGGCCGAACCGGCGTCTGTCTGCATTCTGCCCCACGGGAGAGGCGCATGGCCGATGAACTCCCTGTGGATCACCCCTCCTTGGCCCGGTACCTGCGCATCTTCGCGCGGGCCCCGCACACCTGCATCGAGCACCAGCGGCTGCGTCCGGCCGGGCTGCGGTCGTAGTACGCCCAGTGGCAGGTCACGGCCTCGCAGGCCTTCAGCCGGGTCCAGGTGCTCGCGACGAGCGCCTCGGCGACGGCCGCGGCGACACGGGAGGGCAGCGGGCCCGCGTCACCGGGTGCGAGGCGGGCCGAGCCGTCCCGTGCGTCGACCGTCACGAGCAGAGGGGCCGCCGCGAGCAGGTCGCCCAGCGGGGTGACCGTGCGGTGCGGGAGGTGGCCGGCGTGGGCGAGCAGGGTCGCGCGCAGCGACTCGCGCAGCTCGCGGGCGTACGGCAGGTCGTCCTCGGTCAGACCGAAGCGCCGGCGCGCGTCGGCCGTGTCGAGGGCGTCCGTGCCCGTCTCGACGTCCAGCGTGTTCACCAGGGACTCGATCAGAGCCAGGCCGCCCGGCGCGGGCGATCTTTCACTCATGGCTGCACGCTACCTCCCGCATTTCCCCTTGCGACGTTACTGCTTATGCGGCAGCATGCGGTAACGGTTACTGGTTACCTGCTTCTACGGGTAACACCCGCCTTCGAGGAGGAAGTCATGGCTCTCGCCAACCTGGGCACCGTCGTCCTGGACTGCCCCGACCCGCGCGCGCTGGCCGGTTTCTACGCCGAGGTACTGGGCGGCACCGTCGAGGGAGAGGGGGACTGGGTCGACCTGAAGGTGCCCGCAGGACCGTCGCTGGCCTTCCAGGCCGCCCCAGGATTCGTACCACCGGCGTGGCCGGCGGGGGACCACTCGCAGCAGTTCCACCTGGACCTCACCGTGGAGAACCTGGACACGGCCGAGAAGGGCGTGCTCGCGCTGGGCGCGAAGCCGCTGGACGCGGCGGATCCGTCGCGCACGTTCCGTGTGTACGCGGACCCGGCCGGGCACCCGTTCTGTCTCTGCGCCTGCTGAGAAGCTGCGCCTGCTGAGAAGCTGCGCCTGCTGAGAAGCTGCGCCTGACGAGAGCCGGAGGCCCCATGCCGTCCGTGGCACGTATCCGCAACGTCGTGATCGACTGCCCCGACCCGCGCGCGCTCGCCGACTTCTACGCCCGGGTCGGCGGCGGCACGCCCCGGTCGGAGGACGACGACTGGGTCGTCCTGCAGATCCCTGAGGGGCCGCGGCTCGCCTTCCAGCGGGTCGAGGGCCTCACCCCGCCCGAGTGGCCGCGCGCCGACAGCAACGCCCAGCAGTTCCACCTGGACTTCGACGCCGGAGCCACCTGGGAGGAGTTCGACGCGGCCCACGAGAAGGTACTGGCGCTGGGCGCGCGGCCACTGGACCTGGAGGACCGGGAGAAGAAGGACTTCCAGGTGTACGCCGACCCGGCGGGGCACCCCTTCTGCCTGTGCCGGATCGAGAACCCGGAGGGTCTGGAGTAGGGCCTGGTTCAGCCGTCGAGCTCGGCGATCTTCGCCGTCGACGGTTCCCTGCGCTGCTGGGCCGCCTTGGCGGTGAAGTCGGCGGTGCGCAGGGCGCGCTGGACGTTGCCCCAGGTGAGGAGGGCGATGTCCGGCTCGGACCAGCCGCGGCGGAGCAGTTCGGCGATGAGGCGGGGGTAGCAGGAGGCGTCGGCGAGGTCCTGGGGGTGCGCGGCGCCGGAGTCGTAGGTGCCGGACAGGCCGACGCACTGCGGTCCGGCGACCTCGCGGACGTGGTCGATGTGGTCGGCGACGTCACGGACCGTCGGGCCGGTCTGCTCGGCGGTCAACGGCACCATGCACACACCCTTGGCGGCGCCCAGCTCGGCGAGCAGGTCGTCGGGGAGGTTGGCAGGGTGGGGGCGCAGCTCGCGGGCGGCGGAGCGGGTGCACAGCACCGGCGCCTTGGAGAGCGCGAGCGCGCGGCGGATCGTGGCCTCGGAGGCACCGGAGAGGTCGGCGAGGACCCCGAGCCGGTTCATCTCGCGCACGACCTCCTCGCCGAACCGGGTCAGTCCCGCCTCACTCGCCCAGGACGTGCCGGAGAGCGTGAGGACGCGCAGGCCGAGGGAGTGCAGGACGCGCAGGATGCTCACGGAGTCGTCGACCGCGGCGGCCGCGGCGGGGCCCAGCAGGACGGCGACCCGGCCGCAGTTGCGGGCGTCGATGACCTGCCCGGCGCTGCGGGCCAGGCGCAGCCCCTCCGGGTGCGTGCCGATCACCGACCGCACGAGGTCCAGCTGCTCCAGGGTGGCCCCGACGGCCCGGTCGGCGGCCAGCCCCTCCGGCAGGTGCAGCGACCACAGCAACGCGGCGACATGGCCCTCGCGCAGCCTCGGCACGTCCGTGTCGACGGCTCTCTCGCCGGCCTCCAGGTCGTACCAGGGCAGGTGCCGCAGCGCCCACGGCAGCCCGCTGTAGCCGTCGGCGACGGGGTGGGCGACGAGGATGGCATGGGCGCGTTCCAGGGGGGCGGCGTCGGGGTCGGAGATGAGGTCGTAGGTGTCGAAGGGATCAGGCAGCTCGTCGAGCTCGCCGACCTCGGGGGTGGTGTGCAGTTCGTCCTGGAGGTCTGCCATAGCGTCTCCGTACGTCGTGATCGGCGTCCTGATCAGCAGTACGGTCACCGTCGCACGGAGCCGAGGGGGGTTCCTGGTGGGTGGGGCGTTCGGGGGTACTCCGCGCGTGCACGCCGGGCCGGTCAGCGGCCCTGGGCCACCTGGATCACCTCGTCCAGGGTGTCCCGGGAGCGGACCAGGTCGCGGATCATCCGGTCGATGCGTTCGCGCTCGGAGGTGAGGTTCTCGACCAGCTTCGGTGTGGCGACGGCGGAGGGGCCGCCGTCGGTGTCGCGCATGCAGGGCAGCAGCTCCGCGATCTTCGAGCTGTGCAGCCCGGCCGCGAACAGCTCCTGGATGCGGACGACCCGGTCGACGGCCGCCTCCGGGTACTCCCGGTGCCCGCCGGGCGTGCGCTCGGGGCGCAGCAGCCCCTGGGTCTCGTAGTAGCGCAGGGAACGCTGGCTCACCCCGGTGTGCCGGGCCAGTTCACCGATCCGCATGGTCACCTCGCCTTGAATCTGACACCAGTGTCAGGTTCTAGCGTACGGTCATGACGCAGACGACGGATCTCTTCGAGCCAGTCCAGGTGGGTCCCGTGGCCCTCCCCAACCGTCTCGTGATGGCCCCCCTGACCAGGAACCGGGCCGACGCCGACGGCACCCCCACCCCGCTCATGGCCGCCTACTACACCCAGCGCGCCTCCGCGGGCCTGATCGTCGCGGAGGCCTCCACGCCGAACGCGGTCGGGCAGACGTACCCGAACATCACGGCGATCCACTCGCCCGCGCACGTGGCCGGCTGGCGACGGGTCACCGAGGCCGTGCGCGAGGCGGGCGGGCGGATGGTCCTCCAGCTCCAGCACGGGGGCCGGATCGGGCATCCGGCGACCAGCGGGCACGCGCCGGTGGCGCCCTCGCCGGTGCCGCTGCCCGAGACGATCTTCACGCCGGAGGGTCACCAACAGGCCGTCGCACCGAGGGAGATGACCCTCGACGAGATCCGCTCCACCGTCGCGGACTTCGCCGAGGCGGCACGCCGGGCGGTCGACGCGGGCTTCGAAGGAGTCGAGGTGCACGGTGCGAACGGCTATCTCCTGCACCAGTTCCTGGCCCGCAACACCAATCACCGCACGGACGGGTACGGCGGCTCGGTGGCCGGGCGGATCCGGTTCGTGGTGGAGGTCGTCGAGGCCGTGGCCGCGGCCGTCGGGCCCGAGAGGGTGGGAGTGCGCCTGTCCCCCGGGAGCACCGTCAACGGGATCGAGGAGGGCGACACCGAGGAGCTGTACCCGGCTCTCGTCGAGCGCCTCCCGCGCGTGGCCTGTCTGCACCTCGTCCGCGCCGAGCCGGACGCCCCGCTGTTCCGGACGATCCGCGCGGCCTGGCCGGGGGCGCTCATCGCCAACCCGCTGCTGCGGGAGCTCACCACGGGGGCCGTCGTGAGCGCGGCCGAGGACCTGCTGGCCGCCGGCGCCGACCTCGTCGCGCTCGGCCGGCCCTTCCTCGCCAACCCCGACCTGGTGACGCGGCTGCGGCTGGGGGCGCCGCTCAACGAGGTGCGGGACCGGTACCTGATGTACGTGGGCGGGGCGACCGGCTACACCGACTACCCCGCCCTGTCCCGGGAATCCGAGGAGTCCGGTCAGCCGTCGAGCGACTCGATCGTCGCGTGGGACGGCCCACGCGTGGCCTGAAGGTCGCGGGCCACGTCCTCCGCCGCGCCCAGCACCCGCACCGCGTTCTGCCAGGTCAGCTTGGCCAGGTCGGTCTTCGACCAGCCTCGGTCGAGGAGTTCCGCGATCAGGTTGGGGTAGCCGGAGACGTCGCTGAGGCCGTCGGGTGTGAAGGCCGTGCCGTCGTAGTCGCCGCCGATGCCGAGGTGGTCGATGCCGGCGACCTCCCGCATGTGGTCGAGGTGGTCGGCGACCGTGGACGCCGTGGCGATCGGGCGGGGCGTGCGCTCCTCGAAGGCGCGGTGGACCTTCATCGCCTCGGCGGTGGTGTCGAGATGGTGGAAGCCGTGGGCGCGCATGTTCGCGTCGGCCTCGGCCGTCCAGTCGACGGCCGCCTGGAGCACGAACTTCGGCACGAACGTCACCATCGCGACGCCGCCGCCCGCGGCCAGCCGCTCCAGCACGTCGTCCGGGATGTTGCGCGGGTGGTCGCACACGGCCCGCGACGAGGAGTGCGAGAAGATCACCGGGGCGCTCGTCGCGTCCAGCGCGTCCAGCATGGTCGTCGCCGCCACGTGGGAGAGGTCGACGAGCATGCCGAGACGGTTCATCTCCCGGACCACCTCGCGCCCGAACGCCGAGAGGCCGCCGACCACCGGTTCGTCCGTCGCCGAGTCCGCCCACGCCACGTTGTCGTTGTGGGTGAGGGTCATGTAGCGCACGCCGAGGCCGTACAACCCCCGCAGGGTGCCGAGGGAGTCGGCGATGGAGTGGCCGCCCTCCGCGCCCATGAGCGAGGCGATACGGCCCTCCGCGCGCGCGTCCTCCATGTCGGCCGCCGTCAGCGCGGCCCGCAGGTCCGCCGGGTAGCGGGCGATCAACTGCCGTACGCAGTCGATCTGTTCCAGCGTCGCGGGGACGGCGTCGGGCAGGTCCGCGCGGACGTACACCGACCAGTACTGCGCGCCGACGCCGCCCTCGCGCAGGCGGGGGATGTCGGTGTGCAGGTGGGCGCTCTGGGAGGTGGCGATGTCACGGGCGTCGAGGTCGTAGCGGACCTGTTGGCGCAGCGCCCACGGGAGGTCGTTGTGCCCGTCGACGACGGGGAACTCCCGCAGCAGCTCCCGGGCTTGTGTCAGGGAGGTCATCCGCGTCATTTCCCGAAGCCGAAGCCGTTGCCCGCGCCCTCGACCTTGGAGCGCAGGCGCTTGCCCTTCTCGGTGGCCTGGTCGTTCAGTTCCTGCTGGAACTCCCGCATGCGGCCGAGGAGTTCCTCGTCGTGCGTGGCGAGGATGCGGGCCGCGAGGAGACCCGCGTTGCGCGCGCCGGCGACCGAGACGGTGGCGACCGGGACACCGGCCGGCATCTGCACGATCGACAGCAGGGAGTCCATGCCGTCCAGGTACTTCAGCGGCACGGGCACGCCGATCACCGGCAGCGGGGTGACCGAGGCGAGCATGCCGGGCAGATGGGCGGCGCCGCCCGCACCCGCGATGATCACCTTGAGGCCCCGGTCCGCGGCCTGCTCGCCGTACGCGACCATCTCGCGCGGCATGCGGTGCGCGGAGACCACGTCGACCTCGTACTCGAGCTCGAACTCGTCGAGCGCCTGGGCGGCGGCCTCCATGACGGGCCAGTCGGAGTCCGAACCCATGACGATGCCAACAACAGGGCTCATTCGGTGATCGTGCCTCTCAGGTAGCCGGCTGCGTGACGGGCGCGCTCCAGCACGTCGTCGAGGTCGTCGCCGTAGGTGTTGACGTGGCCGACCTTGCGGCCGGGCTTCACGTCCTTGCCGTACATGTGGATCTTGAGCTGGGGGTCGCGGGCCATGCAGTGCAGGTACGCGGAGTACATGTCCGGGTAGTCGCCGCCGAGGACGTTGACCATGACGGTCCACCGCGCGCGCGGGCGCGGGTCGCCGAGGGGGAGGTCGAGGACCGCGCGGACGTGGTTGGCGAACTGGGAGGTGATCGCACCGTCCATCGACCAGTGGCCCGAGTTGTGCGGGCGCATCGCCAGCTCGTTGACGAGGATGCGGCCGTCGCGGGTCTGGAACAGCTCGACGGCGAGGTGGCCGACGACACCGAGCTCCTGGGCTATCCGCAGGGCCATCTCCTCGGCGCGCAGGGCGAGGCCCTGGTCGAGGTCGGGGGCCGGGGCGATCACCGTGTCGCAGACGCCGTTGACCTGCCGCGACTCGACGACCGGGTAGGCCACGGCCTGGCCGTGCGGGGAGCGTACGACGTTGGCGGCGAGTTCGCGGACGAAGTCGACCTTCTCCTCCGCGAGCACGGGGACGCCGGCGCGGAAGGGGTCGGCGGCCTCCTCGACGGAGTCCACCACCCACACGCCCTTGCCGTCGTAGCCGCCGCGGACGGTCTTGAGGACGACGGGGAAGCCCGCGCCCTCGGCCGCGAAGGCGCCCACGTCCTGCGGATCGCTCACGATGCGGTGCCGTGGGCACGGCACGCCGATCGCGTCGAGTTTCGCGCGCATCACGCCCTTGTCCTGGGCGTGCACGAGCGCGTCGGGGCCGGGGCGCACGGGGATGCCGTCCGCCTCCAGGGCCCTGAGGTGCTCGGTGGGCACGTGCTCGTGATCGAAGGTGATCACGTCACAGCCGCGCGCGAACTCGCGCAGCGTCTCCAGGTCGCGATAGTCGCCGATGACGACTTCGTTCACGACCTGCGCCGCTGAGTCCTGAGGAGTGTCACTGAGGAGCTTGAACCTGATGCCCAACGGGATGCCCGCTTCGTGTGTCATACGCGCGAGCTGGCCCCCGCCGACCATGCCGACTACCGGGAACGTCACGCCCCTAGGGTATCGGCCAGGCCACGCAGGCCGGATCCCGCGCCTCTTACCCGTCCCTTTCCGGCCTCATAACAGGTGTTTCCCGACCTCTTTCCGAGCTGTGGCCAACGCGTGAGCCGGTCCACAGGCAATCCCTTGAAGGGGTGGATAGCATGGCTGGGTTGACGAATCCGACCGGACGGGGGCCTGTACGACCATGGAACGTGGTTCCTCGGGGCTTCAACGGCTCATGCACGAAGTGGTCAAGTTCGGCGCCGTGGGAGGTGCCGGTCTCCTCGTCAACCTGGGCGTGTTCAACCTGGTACGCCATGTCACCGATCTCCAGGTCGTGCGGGCCAGCGTGATCGCGACCGTCGTCGCGATCATCTTCAACTACATCGGCTTCCGCTACTTCGCGTACCGGGACCGTGACAAGGGCCGCCGCACCAAGGAACTCACGCTGTTCCTGCTGTTCAGCGCGGTCGGCCTGGTCATCGAGAACGGCATCCTGTACGCGGCGACGTACGGCTTCGGCTGGGACAGCCCGCTGCAGAGCAACGTCTTCAAGTTCCTCGGCATCGGCGTCGCGACGCTCTTCCGCTTCTGGTCCTACCGCAGCTGGGTGTTCCGCGCGCTGCCGGCCCGGGAGGCCGTGGCCGACGCGGAATCGTTCCTGGAGGCGGAGGCGAAGGAGAAGCCGAGGACACGCGTCAGCTGACGGGCGCTCCTTCAGCGGGTCTCAGCAGACCGCCGGTTGCTTCGGCCGGTTCTCAGCGGACCGTCGGTTCCTCGTCGTCCGTCGTCAGCGGCCGCTTCAGCGGCGTACGGGACAGGAACAGCCCGAACACCGGCGGCTGGGCCTGGAGCATCTCCAGGCGGCCTCCGTCGGCTTCCGCGAGGTCGCGGGCCACGGCCAGGCCGATGCCCGTGGAGTTGCGTCCGCTGATCGTCCGCTCGAAGATCCGCGCCCCGAGGTCGGCGGGCACGCCGGGGCCCTCGTCGGTCACCTCGATCACGGCCTGGTTGCCGATGACACGGGTGCGCAGCGCCACCGTGCCCCCGCCGTGCATCAGCGAGTTCTCGATCAGCGCCGCCAGCACCTGCGCCACGGCGCCGGGCGTCCCGACGGCCTCGAGGTGGCGCTTGCCCGAGCTGACGATCGCGCGGCCCACGCCGCGGTAGGCAGGGCGCCACTCCGCGAGCTGCTGCTGGATCACCGCGTCGAGGTCGAAGGAGACGGCGGAGCCCGTGCGCGGGTCGCGGGAGTTGGTCAGAAGGCGTTCGACGACGTCCGTCAGGCGCTCCACCTGGGTGAGCGCGATGGTCGCCTCCTCCTTCACCGTGTCCGGGTCGTCGGTGAGGGTGATCTCCTCCAGGCGCATCGACAGCGCGGTGAGCGGCGTACGCAGCTGGTGGGAGGCGTCGGCGGCGAGGCGGCGCTCGGCGGTGAGCATGCGGGCGATGCGTTCGGCGGAGGAGTCGAGGACGTCCGCGACCCGGTCCAGCTCTTGGACCCCGTAGCGCTTGTGACGAGGGCGCGGGTCGCCCGAGCCGAGGCGTTCGGCGGTCTCCGCGAGGTCGGTCAGCGGGGAGGCGAGGCGGTTGGCCTGGCGGATCGCGAGGAGAACGGCGGCGATCACCGCGAGCAGCGCCACCGCGCCGATGATCAGCAGCGTGCGGCCGACCTCCCGGGTGACGGTGGAGCGCGGCTCCTCGACCCGGACGAGCTCGCCCTCCTCGCCCCGCTCCTCGGCGCGGATGACGTCACCGGCCGGTTTGGTGCCGACCTCGATGGTCGGACGTCCGGGGATGGTGATCACGGCGTAGCGGTCCTGTGTGACCTGTTCGCGCAGGATCTCCTCGGTGACGTCCTCCTTGCCGAGCAGCCTGCTGTCGACGATGCCGACCAGCCGTACGGCCTCGGAGTCCACGCGTTCCTGGGCGCTGCTGCTGATCGTGCGGCTCTCGACGATCACCAGGGACACGCCGAAGACCGCGATGACGACGAGAACCACGGCGAGCGTGGACTGGATCAGCCGGCGACGCATGTCCTCTTATCCCACACGGAGCCCGTGGGCTCAGCTCTTCTCGAAGCGGAAGCCCACGCCGCGCACGGTCGCGATGTAGCGGGGGTTCGCCGCGTCGTCGCCGAGCTTCTTGCGCAGCCAGGAGATGTGCATGTCGAGGGTCTTGGTCGACGACCACCAGGTGGTGTCCCAGACCTCGCGCATCAGCTGGTCGCGGGTGACGACCCGGCCCGCGTCCCGCACCAGGACCCGCAGCAGGTCGAACTCCTTGGCGGTGAGCTGGAGCTCCTCGTCGCCCATCCACGCGCGGTGCGACTCGACGTCGATGCGCACGCCGTGGGTGGCGGGTGGCTGCTGCGGTTCGGCGGCGCCGCGCCGCAGCAGGGCCCGGACGCGGGCGAGCAGCTCGGCGAGCCGGAAGGGCTTGGTGACGTAGTCGTCGGCGCCCGCGTCGAGGCCGACCACGGTGTCCACCTCGTCGGCACGCGCGGTCAGGATGAGGATGGGGATGGTGTGCCCCTCGGCGCGCAGGCGGCGAGCCACCTCGAGACCGTCCATGCCGGGCAGGCCGAGGTCCAGCACGACCAGGTCGATGCCGCCCTGGATGCCGGCGTCGAGTGCCGTCGGGCCGTCCTCGCGGACCTCGACCTCGTAACCTTCCCGGCGCAGTGCGCGGGCCAGCGGCTCCGAGATGGACGCGTCGTCCTCGGCGAGCAGTACACGGGTCATGAGCTGATGGTAGTCCGCCCGGTGGTCACTCAGAGGTGTGATCGGCGCCTCTGTTTCTTACCGAGGGACATGCCGGACACACCAGCGCACAGATCCCTCACGGACCCCCCGCATCACCCGCCGCGATCTTGGTACGGACCTACGGTCGCGGGGTGTCATCCTGGTAGGGACCTTCGAAACAGCGCCCAGGTTCCATGATCCCCTGTGATCCCTGTCTCAAGTCCTTCCATATCCGGCAGTGTGCTGTCGTATGGTGAATCTACGCCTGTAGCACCGTGGGGACCTTTGGCGCTCATCTGACGCTGAAGGTCTCTTTTGTGTGCGGGGCCGGCGACCGTCGGCCTCGAAAGGAAAGCCCCCCAGCAAGGAACGACCATGCCGTCCAGCCTGACGAAGGACTCGGTCCGCCCGGGCACCCCCGGATCCGGGAAGACCTTCTTCGGCCACCCACGAGGACTGGCCACTCTCTTCATGACCGAGATGTGGGAGCGCTTCTCCTACTACGGCATGAGGGCCCTGCTCCCGCTGTACCTGGTGGCACCGGGCGGGCTGCACCTGAGCGCGGGATCGGCCACCGCGATCTACTCGGTGTACCTGTCCCTCGTGTACCTGCTCACCCTCCCCGGCGGCTGGTTCGCGGACCGTGTCCTCGGCCCCCGCAAGACGGTCGCCGTCGCGGGCGCGGTCATCATGCTGGGCCACCTGACCCTGGCCCTGCCGAACTCCGGCACGTTCTACGCCGGCCTCGGTCTGGTCGCGATCGGTTCCGGTCTGCTGAAGGCCAACATCTCCACGATGGTCGGCCACCTCTACGACGGCCCGCAGGACCCGCGCCGCGACGGTGGCTTCACGATCTTCTACATCGGCATCAACCTCGGCGCCTTCGCGGCCCCGCTGGTCATCGGCACCATCGGTGAGAACGTCAACTGGCACCTGGGCTTCGCGCTCGCCGCGCTCGGCATGGCGCTGGGTCTCGCCCAGTTCCTGCTCGGCAGCCGCCACCTGGACGCGCGCTCGAACGTCGTCCCGACGCCGCTGTCGGCCGAGGAGAAGGCGGCCACGCTGCGCAAGTCGGCGCTGTGGGCGGGCGTCGCGATCGTCTTCTACGCGATCGTCGGCTTCTCGGGCCACTACACGCTGAACTGGCTGCTGGTCCCGATCACCCTCGCCGGTGTGATCATTCCGGTCCTGGTCATCGCCCGCATCAAGCGGGACAAGGAACTGGACCGCGTCGAGCAGTCGAAGATGTCCGCGTACATCTGGTTCTTCGTGGCCGCGGCCGTGTTCTGGATGATCTACGACCAGGGCGGCTCGACGGTGTCGCTGTTCGCCGAGTCGTCCGCGAAGAACACCGTCTTCGGCTGGGACTTCCCGGTCTCCTGGTACCAGTCGGTCAACCCGGTCATGATCATGGCGCTGGCTCCGGTCTTCGCCTGGGCGTGGCTGGCGCTGGCGCGGCGCGGCAAGGAGCCGAGCACGGCCGTGAAGTTCACGATGGGCCTGCTCCTGATCGGTACGTCGTTCTTCCTGTTCCTCGCGCCGCTGTCGATCGCCGAGGGCGGTCACAAGGCGGCCGCGCTGTGGCTGGTGGCGATCTACTTCGTCCAGACCGTCGGTGAGCTGACCGTCTCCCCGGTCGGCCTGTCCGTCACGACGAAGATGGCTCCCGCGAAGTACGCCTCCCAGATGATGGGCGTCTGGTTCCTCGCCGTCACCGCCGGTGACGCCACGACCGGCCTGCTCTCCATCGCGGGCGTCGACCTCAACAGGTCGGGCATCGTGGCGCTGGAGGCGGCCCTCGCCGTCATCGCCGGCGTGGCGGTGTGGATGTACCGCAAGCGGGTCAAGGAGCTCATGGGCGACGTCAACTGAGGCGACGTTCCCACGGAGGGCCACCGCATCCTCGGGGTGCGGTGGCCCTCCTGGCGTTGGTAGGGGGTGTTCCTCAGCTGTACGGGGTGTTCCTCAGCGCGTGCGCCTGCCCGGCAGGAACGTGAAGACCGCGCCACCCAGGAGAACCGCCGTGCCGGCGACCAGCGCGAGGGCCTTGAGGGTGCCGTGGTCGCCGGCGCCGGTCTCGGCGAGGCCGCCCGAGGTCGACGTACCACCCGAACTCCCGGAGGAGCCGCCCGAGGTCGAGGAGCCGCCGGAGGCGCCGCCGGGCTGCTCGGTGGTGTCGAGGGTCAGGGAGACCTCCGACTTCTTCGGGGTGCAGGTCGTGGTCGTGCCGAGAGCCTTGATCGTCAGGACACCGGGCGACAGCGTCGACTTTCCGTTCGCGCCCGGCTTGTAGGTGCCGGTCAGGTCGGGGATCTCGATCGGGTCGCCCGCCTTGATGTCCGCCGCGTTGGCCGGGCCCGTCACCTGCACCGTCCCGCTGTCGGCGCCGCCCAGGACGACCTGCATCGACGGCTCGACCGAGCCCTTGGGGATGTTGGCCGGGCTGTCCATCACGGACTTCCCGAACTTCACGGTGAGGCCGTAACTCCCGCCGTTCTTCTTGGCGTTGATCTGGACCGGTGAGGTCGCCTCCTTGTTGCCGATGGGCGTCTTGCAGGCGTAGGGGACCTGGACCTCCTTGCCGGTGAAGTCGGTCTGCCCGCTGTCGCTCGCGCTCGTGGTCGGCGACGGGCTCGCCGATCCGCTGGGCGTGCCGGACGGGGTCGGCGAGGTCGAGGGCGAGCCCGTCGGATCGGGCGTGGTGCTCGGCGTGCCGCTGCTCCCTTCGGTGACCGTGATGGTCGCCGCCGGCTGCACGGCCTGTGTCGGCGCGCACTTGGTGTCGGTCCCCATGGCGTTGACCACGTACGCGTCCGGTGTCAGCGTCACCTGCCCCGCCGTCGTGACCTTCAGCGTGCCCTTCATGTCGGACAGCACCATGGCGCCGCCCTTGGGGATCGCCGGGTTCTCGCGCGGCCCCTGCATCGCGACGTCCGCGGCCTGCGCGCCGGCCGCCTTGAGGGTGCCGGACGGCTGGACCGAGTTCGCGGGCAGGTCGATGATGTCGGGGTTCTTCGAGGCGGCCTGGGTGAACTTCCAGACGATGTCGACGGTGTCGCCGACCTTCGCCGTCGCCGGTGCGGTGATCTCGACCTTGGTGGTGCCCTCGATATCGGGCAGGCCGATGCCGGCCGGCGGGATGCACTTGGTCGCGTACGACACCTCGGCGGCCTGTGCCGGGGCGGCCACGGCCACTCCCAGCAGCACGGCCGCGCCGCCGCACGCCAGCGCGACGCCCGCCGCGCCCGCTCTCCTTCGCGTTCTCACATGGGTCCCTTCGTGGTGGGAGTCGTAGGACTCGTCGGGCTGTCGTCGTGCGGTGCGGTGAGCCGGCCGGCCGTGCCCGGGTCGGAGTCCGGGGTGAACCACGGCAGGGTCGAGGTCGTCGGGGACGCGCTGTCGGCGGCGCCGAACCTCGGCAGGCGCAGGGTGCGTTCGGGCAGGCGCGGGCCGCGGTGCCGGACACCACCGGGCCGCGGCCGGCGTACCCCGCCGGGCCCCGGCCTCCGGGGCCGGACCCGGTCCACCACGGCCATCCCGATGCGGAAGAGGGCTGTCGGCACGACCAGGCAGAGCAGGATCCAGAACAGGGTCACGCCCCAGGGGCGGCCGACGCCCCACGGCTGCTCGGCGAGGACTTTCCCGCCGTACTTCAGCGACACCGTGTAGTCGCCGTGCGCCCCGGCCGTGAGTTCGACCGGCAGTCTGATCCGTGCCTTCGCGCCGGGTGCGAGGGTGCCGCGCCACTGCTGTTCCTGCCACTGCGGGGCGAACACGCCGTGCGCGGTGCCGACCTGGAAGACGGGGTTCTTCACGGTGCCGGAACCGACGTTGCCGACGGTGAGGACGAGCGTGCGGGCCGGTGGCGCCCCGAACCAGGTCAGCAGCCCGCTGGAGCCTTCGAGCCGGGTGTCGGTGAGCACGGAGAGGCGCCCGCCGGTCGTCTGCGCGGGCAGCGGCTCGACCGGGTGCCCGGCGACCTGGAAGACGGCGTCCGCCTCCGCCTTCGCCCCCGTCACGGTCGCCACGTGCACCACACAGGGGCACGGCACCGGCGGTTCGGTCACCGGCAGCTTTCTGCTGAACCGTCCGTCGGAGTCGGTGGTGACGGCCCGGCCGTCCGCGTTGGCGCAGGAGTTGGTACCGCCGGGCACACCGCGCGAGGGCACGGACTGCCCGCAGACCAGCATCATCAGCAGCGCCCGCGGAGGCCAGCCACTACCGCTGACGGTGATCGAACCCCCGGTCCCCGCCTGCGCCTCGGACAGCTTCACGGTCGGCCCGTCCGCCGCGGCCGTCCCCGCCAGGGGCAAAAGGAGCAGCGCGAGCACCGCCGCCAGCGCGGTCGCGATCCGCAGCTTCCCGCTCACGTCACCGCTCCCGTCAACTCGGCTTCCGCACGCGGGGATCCGGGCGCTTGCTCCGCCGGCTCACGACCCCCGCGCCGCCGCGAGGCCCCGGCTGCCACGAGGAGCAGGGCGCCGGCCGCGGTGCCCGCCACCGCGCCCCACGGCACGAACCGCGCGGAGGTCCGGGCCGTGTCGTGCGCGCCGCCCGCCGCCGTCACCGTCAGCCGGACGTCGACCGCGTCCAGGGCGGGCCGGTCGGGCCACGGCTCGTCGAGCTTCAGGCGGCTGCCCGGGGCGAGTTCGACGGGCAGGGTGCGCGGGGCGCGGTCGAGGACCCGGCCGAGCATGCCGTCCGCGCGCACCGCGAGCCTCGGTACGAGTGCCGTGGTGCCCCGGTTGACCAGCTCGTACGTGATGCGGTCGCCGCGCACGGCCACGCGTTCCACGGTCAGCGCGGACAGTTCGGGCCCGCCGGTCCGCAGCAGCAGCCGTACGCCGCCCCGCCGGCCGTCGGCATCCCGGGCGACGATCGCGCCCGTACGGTCGCCGGGCGCGCTCCCGGCGGGGACGGTCACGGTGAAGGGGACGTCGGCGCGGGTGCGGGCGGGGATCCGTACGGCGGTCTCGGCGAAGGCGACCGGCACGCCGGTGCCGGTCAGCCGTACGGTGACCGGTCGCGTGTCCCGGTTGGTCACGGACACCGTGTCCCGCAGGACCGTCCCGGGCGCGCCCTCCGCGTAGAAGGACGGCCGCCCGCTGCCGGAGGGCGCGAGGGACCAGCCGTCGGCTGCGGTGGCGGCGGGGGTCGTGCCCAGGACGCACAGCGCGGCCAGGAGCAGGACACGGGCGGCGTACGGCATCGGCGGCTCCAGCGGTCGTGTCGGCTCCGGTGGTCGGAGCGACTCCGGCGGTCGTGTCAGCTCCGGCGGTCGTGTCGACGGTGGTCAGCGGTGTGCGCGCGCCGTCTGGTTGCGGCGGGTCAGCCACAGGGCACCCGCGGCGCCCGCGAGGAGCACGGTGCCGCCGAGCGTGCCGAGGGCGACGGCGGAGTCCTCGGGGCCGGTCTGCGGGAGCTCGGCGCCGGAGTCGCCGCCGCTCCCGGTTCCGCCGCTCTGTGGGGCGCCCCCCGAGCCGCCGCCGGACGCCGCCGTCACATCGAGGGTGAGGGAGGCACCGGGGTTGTTGGTGGGGGTGCACGTCGTGGTCGTACCGAGGGCCTTGATGGTGAGCACACCGGCCGTGAAGGTGACCTTGCCGGTCTTCTTCGGGGTGTACGTGCCCGACAGGTCGCTGATCTTGATCGGGGTGTCGGCCGGGATCGCGGCCTGGTTGGCGGAGCCGGTGACGGCCAGGGTGCCGCTGTCGGCGCCGCCCAGCTTGACGGTGGCGCTCGGGTTCATCGCGCCCTTGCCCAGTTCGACGGGGCTGGACGAGACGCCCTTCTGCCAGGACATGGTGATCTTGTAGCCGGAGCCGCTCTTTACGCCCTTGATGTCGATGGGCGAGACGGCGCTCTTGTCGCCGATGGGCGTCTTGCAGGCGTAGTTGACGTCGACGACCTCGGCCCGGGCCACCGGGGCGGCCCCCCACACCGCCGAGCCGGCCAGGGCCGCGACAGTCGCGAGCGAGGCGGTTCGCTTCTGATACGACACGGTCCCCTCATTCCTGACGGCACATCAGATCGGGCCGTCAAGGTACGCCCGGGTACGTGAGGAAGGAAGACACGGGGCGGGCCGGAGTTGTGGGCATCCGGGGTGGGTGCGGGACGGGGATCGGGACAGCCCGAGGGGATGTGCCGGGCTGACGAGTGCGCGAGCGTCTGCAAGGCCGGTGCGGTGCGGCATGCGGTTGTCGGATGTGCCACACCGGGCGGCGCCTGCATCCCGGGGCCGAGCGGGCGCAGTTCAGCCGACTCCACGGACGCCTGGCGAGCCACGCGGATACCGGCGGGACGGCGCGGGCACGCAGGGCGGTGCGGCGCGTGCGCGGCGACGCGGCGTGCGCGGCGACGCCGGCAGGCGCAGGGTGGTGCGGCATGTGCGGGTGGCGCCGGCAGGCGTAGGGCGGTGCGGGCTCCCGTGAAGCGCCGGAGGTGTTACGCCGGGGCGCCCAGTTCCGCCCAGACCTTCTTGCCCGCCACGCCGGGGGTGCGGACGACGCCCCAGTCCAGGCAGAGGCGCTGCACGATGAACATGCCGTGGCCGCCGGGGCGGCCGGCGCGGTGGGGGGTCCGGGGGGCCGGCTGGCCGGTGCCGCGGTCGGAGACCTCGACGCGGATCACCTTGTTGTCGCAGCCGATCTGCAGCTCGTCCGGTCCCTCGGCGTGCAGGCAGGCGTTGGTGACCAGCTCGGACACGACGAGCAGCACGTCCTCGGCGGCGGCCCGCTGGTCGGCGGTCGCGGCGGGCAGCCAGCCCCACGCGTACAGCGCCTGGCGGGCGAAGTCGCGGGCGAGCGGGACGACGCCGCTCGCGCCGTCGAAGCTCAGCCGGCGGACCTGCCGGCCCGGCGATGCCGCTCCGGTCGAGGGCGTTCCGGTCGGGCCCGGCGCCGCGGTCGCCCCCGGTCCGCCTGATGTCTCCACGGCCCCCGGCGCCCCCGACGGGACGGACGGCACGGCCGTGCCGTCGCCGGACACACCGCCCCCCGGCACGCTCCCCGGGGTCGCCCCGGACCCCGGCGCGCCGCCTCCCTGGAACGCCCCGGAAGCGCCGCTGGGCTCGGGGGAGCCCGGCGAGTAAGGCCGGGTGGTGCTCATCAGCGCTTCACCTCACCGATTCACCAGTTCACGATTCAAAAGTCATTCTGTCCGGTCAGTCAGTACACACGGCTCTTGCAGTACACACGGTTCCGGCCCGGTCCGCCGCCGATCCTCCCGGATTCACGGCCGGCCGTCCTCGATTCTGGCGCCGGAACGCCGGTACCGCGTCCTCCCGTCACCTTGCCGCCGACATGTTCAGGATGTCTCCTGCCCGTGCGAACCGGCAGAACACCCCTCTTTTCGGCGCCGATGGTGTGACGTAGGGGACGCACCGTCGTACGAGTGCCAGGGGAACGGCGATGAGCAGGCACGACGGCCGGGCGCCTCACCGTCCCGTCCGCCGGGTCAGCCGGCGTCGCCGGCCAGGGCCGCCTCGACCGTGTCGTGCACGGTGAAGACCGCGTCCGCCCCGGTGATCTCGAAGACCCGGGCCACCACGGGCAGCATCCCAGCGAGATGCACCCCGCCTCCGGCGGCCTCCGCCTTCAGCCGGGCGCCGAGCAGTACGTTCAATCCGGTGGAGTCGCAGAACTCCAGCCGTGAACAGTCGACGACCAGCCGACTGAAGCCCTTGTCGAGGCAGTCCTCAAGTGGTTCACGCAACAAATCGGCCGTGTGGTGATCCAACTCACCTGCCGGAGTCACGACGGCGCTGGAGCCTTCTTGCCGCACCTCCACCAGAAGCCGGCCCGACTGTGCGCTGCCGACCGTCCCGTGGTCCATGCCGTCTCTCTCCCGAGGTCGTGGCTGCTGACTGACGCCCTCGAACACTACGCCTTCCTCACACACTCCGACACCCGAACAACCACCCACAAACGGACATTTGCGAACGAAACGCACTTGCGAGGGGCTCGGGAAAGCGGGTAGGGCTAGTAAGTACACGTAACCGACACGGCCGGCTTTGGAGGCGCCGCACACCGCAGTGCACGAACTGGCTCCGGCAGCCATATGCCGAGAACGATGGAGGACATCATGTCACCCCGGCTCGACGCCTCGCATACCCAGACGGCGACGTCGACACCCCCTCCGGAACATCTGAATCCCATCGAACAGGACCACGGCACACACGCCGAGCACGACAACTTCCTGTCCGGACTTCCGGAGATACCCCCGTACGACGAGGTCGGACCCGTCGACGCACGGGCCCTGTCCAAGACCCTCTTCGAGCGGCTGGAGTCACTCGAGGAAGGCACTCACGAATATTCGTACGTTCGCAACACCCTCGTCGAACTCAACCTCGCCCTGGTCAAGTTCGCCGCCTCCCGCTTCCGCTCCCGCAGTGAACCGCTCGAGGACATCATCCAGGTCGGCACCATCGGCCTGATCAAGGCGATCGACCGCTTCGAGCTGTCCCGTGGAGTCGAGTTCCCCACGTTTGCGATGCCAACCATCGTCGGCGAGATCAAGCGTTTCTTCCGCGACACCTCGTGGTCCGTGCGCGTCCCGCGCCGGCTGCAGGAACTCCGGCTCGACCTGGCCAAGGCCGGCGACGAGCTCGCCCAGAAACTGGACCGAGCCCCCACGGTCCAGGAACTCGCGGAGCGCCTGGGCCTGTCCAGGGACGAGGTCGTCGAGGGCATGGCGGCGTCGAACGCGTACACCGCCTCCTCCCTGGACGCCCAGCCCGAGGAGGACGACTCCGAGGGCGCGCTCGCGGACCGGATCGGCTACGAGGACCACGGAATCGAAGGCATCGAGTACGTCGAGTCGTTGAAGCCGCTCATCGCCGAACTCCCGCAGAGGGACAGAAAGATCCTCTCCCTTCGCTTCGTCGCCAACATGACCCAGTCGGAGATCGGCGACGAGCTCGGCATCTCCCAGATGCATGTCTCGCGACTGCTGTCGCGGACGCTCGTACGCCTGCGGAAGGGACTCACAGTCGAGGAGTAACCCGACACGGAGCAACAAAACCCCACAGCCTTGCCGACCTGCCTCGGCGCTCCCCCGTAGCGCTCATGGGCAGGCGGATCAGGCGACCCGTACGCCCCTGCGCCACACCTGCGACACCAGCGGGACGCCGGGGCGGTAGGCCAGGTGGACATGGCTCGGGGCGTCCAGGAGGGTCAGATCGGCGCGGGCGCCGGGGCTGAGGCGGCCGATGTCGTCGCGTCGCAGGGCCGCCGCGCCGCCCGCCGTGGCCGACCAGACGGCCTCGTCCGGGGTCATGCGCATGTCCCGGACGGCGAGCGCGATGCAGAACGGCACGGACGAGGTGAAGGACGAGCCCGGGTTGCAGTCCGTGGAGAGGGCGACCGTGGCACCCGCGTCGAGGAGACGACGGGCGTCCGGCCACTCGGCGCGCGTGGAGAACTCGGCTCCGGGGAGGAGCGTGGCGACCGTGCCGCTGTTGGCCAGGGCGTCGACGTCGGCATCCGTCAGATGGGTGCAGTGGTCGGCGCTGGCCGCGTCGAGTTCCACGGCGAGCTGGACGCCGGGGCCGTAGGACAGCTGGTTGGCGTGGATGCGGGGGTGCAGGCCCTTCTCCTTGCCCGCGGTGAGGATCGCGCGGGCCTGGTCGCCGTCGAAGGCGCCCTTCTCGCAGAAGACGTCGATCCACCGGGCGTACGGGGCGCAGGCGTCGAGCATCTCTCCGGTGACCAGCGCCACATAGGCGGCAGGGTCGTCGGCGTGGTCCGGGGAGACGATGTGGGCGCCGAGGTAGGTGACCTCGTCGGTGTGGGCGGCGGCGATACGCAGCGCGCGGGCCTCGTCCTCGACGGTCAGGCCGTAGCCGGACTTGGTCTCGAAGGTGGTCGTGCCCTGACGGAGGGCCTCGGCGAGGTAGTGCGTGAGGTTCGCCTCCAGCTCGGCGTCCGTCGCGGCGCGGGTGGCGGCGACGGTCGTACGGATACCGCCCGCGCTGTAGGGCCGGCCGGACATGCGGGCGTTGAACTCCTGCGTGCGGTCACCGGCGAAGACCAGGTGGGAGTGGGAGTCCACGAAGCCCGGCAGGACGGCCCGGCCGCCCGCGTCGACCCGATTGTCAGTGGCGGGTGCTTTGCTTTGATCACCGGTCCACGCGATGCGGTCGCCTTCGATGACGACGGCCGCGTCCTGGACCAGTCCGAGGGGGGAATTGTCACCGAGGGAGGGGTCGTTGGTGACCAGGGCGGCGATGTTGGTGATGAGCGTGCTTGCGGTGCTCGCGGAGTGGGCGGGACTGTCGGTCGTCGCGTTGCTCATGGCGTCCTTGCTGGCCTGGTCGGCGGTGGGGTGGGGTTCGGGGGCGGAGGCGGGCCGCGCGGCGGGGCGGCCCAGGGTCATCCGCGCAGGGCTGCGACGGCGTCCGCGAGGGCTTTCGGCACATCCGGTACGAGGCAGTGGACCCCGTCGCGTACGACGTGCCGGCCTCCCACGACCGTATGCGACACGTCCGCTGCCGACGCGGCGAATACAGCCGTCTCGGCCCCGAGCCGCGGAAGCGGCCCTGCTGTCCTGACCGAGTCGAGCGCGATCGTCGTGAAGTCGGCGCGTGCGCCCGGCTCCAGGATGCCCGCGTCGTCCCAGCCGAGGGCGGCGTGGCCCTCGGCGGAGGCGGCCCTCAGCAGGGCGGCGGCCGTCCAGTGGCCCCGGCTGCGGGTGCGCAGGCGCTCGTTCAGCTCCATCGCGCGTGCCTCTTCGAGCAGGTCGATCACGGCGTGGCTGTCGGAGCCGAGGGAGAGCGGGGAGCCGGCCCGCTGAAGGGCGGCGGCCGGGCCGATGCCGTCCGCCAGGTCCCGCTCCGTCGTCGGGCACATGCAGGTGCCGGTCCCGCTGCCGCCGATCAGCGCGATGTCCGTGTCCGTGAGGTGCGTGTTGTGGACGCCGGTGGTGCGCGGCCCGAGGACGCCGTGATCGGCGAGGAGCTGCGTCGGTGTGCGGCCGTGTGCTTCGCGGCAGGCGTCGTTCTCGGCGGTCTGCTCGGAGAGGTGCACGTGGAGCGGGGCCCGCCGCTCCTCGGCCCACTGCGCGACGGTCGCCAACTGCTGGGCGGGCACGGCCCGTACGGAGTGGATCGCCGCCCCGATCCGTGCGTGATCCCGTTCCTTGAGAACTGAACAGCGTTCGGCCCAGGCGTCCGCGCTGCCGTCGGAGAAGCGGAGCTGGTGGGTGTTGGGCGGCTGTCCGAAGCCGGAGGAGAGATAGGCGGTGTCGAGGAGGGTGATGCGGACACCGGCGTCGGCGGCGGCCGCGATGAGGGCCTCGCCCATCGCGTTGGGGTCGGCGTACGGGGTGCCGCCGGAGGCGTGGTGCACGTAGTGGAACTCGCCGACGCAGGTGACGCCCGCCAGCGCCATCTCCGCGTACACGGCGCGGGCGAGCGCGTGGTAGTTCTCCGGGGTGAGCCGGTCGGCCGTGGTGTACATGACCTCACGCCAGGTCCAGAAGGTGCCGGAGCCGACCTGGACGGTGCCGCGCAGGGCGCGGTGGAAGGCGTGGCTGTGTGCGTTGGCGAGGCCGGGCAGGGTGAGCCCGCGCAGGATCTCGGCGCCCGGGGGCGGGGTGTCGGTGCCCGTGCGGACATCGGTGATGCGGCCGTCGCTGATCTCCAGGGTCACGCCCGGCTCGACGTGGGTGTCGAGCCAGGCGTGCTCCAGCCAGTACGTCTGCGTCACGGGCAGACCAGTCCTTCCAGTACGTCGGCGAGTGCGAGGACCCCGGCGACGCAGTCGTCCTCGGCCGCGAACTCGGCCGGGGAGTGCGAGACACCGGTGGGGTTGCGCACGAACAGCATGGCGGTCGGGATGCTCCCGGAGAGGATCCCGGCGTCGTGTCCGGCACCGGTACCCAGGACCGGCACGTCGAGTGCCGTCTGCTTGCCGAGGATGCGGGCGAGTTCGTCGCGCAGGGCGTGGTCGAACTCCACGACGGGCGTGAAGGACTCCCGGACCACGTCGAGGTCGACGCCCTGTTCCTGCGCGTGGGCGCGCGCCGCCTCCTCCACGCCCGCGACCACCGCGTCGAGGGTTTCCTGGTCGGCGGCGCGGGAGTCGAGCCAGCCGCGGACCAGGGAGGGGATGGCGTTGACGCCGTTGGGCTCGACGGCGATCTTGCCGAAGGTGGCGACGGCACCGGCGAGTTGTGCCTCGCGGCGGGCGGCCAGGACGGTCTCGGCGTAGGACAGCATCGGGTCGCGCCGGTCCACGAGCCGGGTGGTGCCGGCGTGGTTGGCCTCGCCCCGGAAGTCGAACCGCCAGCGCCCGTGCGGCCAGATGGCACTCGCGATACCGACCCGGTCACCGGACAGGTCGAGGGCCCGCCCCTGCTCGACGTGCAGCTCGACGAACGCACCGATGCAGGCGAGCCGCTCGGGGTCCGCGCCGATGCCGTCGGGGTCGTATCCGGCGGCTTCCATGGCCTTGGGCAGCGTGACCCCGTCCCCGTCGGTCAGCTTGTGCGCCTGCCCGACGGTGAGCTGACCGGCGGTCAGCCGCGACCCGACACAGGCGAGCCCGAACCGGGCACCCTCCTCGTCACCGAAGTTGACGATGGCGAGGGGCCTGGTGAACGTGACGTCCCGCGCGCGGAGTTCATCGAGGGCGGCAAAGGAGGACACGACCCCGAGGGGCCCGTCGAAGGCCCCGCCATCGGGCACGGAGTCGAGATGCGACCCGGTGACGACGGCATCCCCTTGGGCGGGATCCCCGAGCCAGGCCCACTGATTCCCGTTCCGGTCGACCTCATAGGTCAACCCGCGAGCCCGGGCCTGCTCCTGGAACCAGGTTCGGCAGTCGGCGTCGGCAGAGGTCCAAGCGAAGCGCCGGTAGCCGTGGGAGTCGGGATGCCGGCCGATGGGGAGCAGCTCGCGCCACATGGAGTGGAAGGAACCGCCAGTCGGTACAGGCTGTGGGCAGTCGTTACGCAGGAAGGAACGGGTGGGCACAGCCGGACCCGCGCCCGGCGACGAGCCCTCGGCCCCCACCGGACGGTCACCGTCGACCCCACTCACGTCCCTTCACCTTCACGCATAGGCACCCGCACATCCCGCTCGTCCGCCACCGACTCCGCGATGTCGTACCCGGCATCCACATGCCGAATCACACCCATCCCGGGATCATTCGTCAGCACCCGCCGGATCTTCTCCCCGCCCAGCTTCGTACCGTCGGCCACCGTCACCTGCCCGGCATGGATGGACCGCCCCATCCCGACGCCGCCCCCGTGGTGGAGGGAGACCCACGACGCACCCGACGCCACGTTCACCATCGCGTTCAGCAACGGCCAGTCGGCGATCGCGTCGGAGCCGTCGAGCATGGCCTCCGTCTCACGGTAGGGAGAAGCCACCGACCCGCAGTCCAGGTGGTCCCGCCCGATCGCCAGCGGAGCGGCCAGCTCGCCGCTCGCGACCATGTCGTTGAACCGCTCACCGGCCTTGTCCCGCTCGCCGTAGCCGAGCCAGCAGATGCGCGCGGGCAGGCCCTGGAAGTGGACCCGCTCCCCCGCCAGCTTGATCCAGCGGGCGAGGGACTCGTTCTCCGGGAACAGCTCCAGAATCGCCTTGTCGGTCTTGGCGATGTCGGCGGGGTCGCCGGACAGCGCGGCCCAGCGGAAGGGCCCCTTGCCCTCGCAGAACAGTGGCCGGATGTAGGCGGGCACGAAGCCGGGGAAGGCGAACGCCCGGTCGTACCCGGCGAGCTGCGCCTCACCCCGGATGGAGTTGCCGTAGTCGAAGACCTCCGCGCCGGCGTCCAGGAAGCCGACCATCGCCTCGACGTGCCGGGCCATCGACTCGCGGGCGCGGGTGGTGAAGCCGGCCGGGTCCTTCGCGGCGTAGGAGGCCATGTCCTCGAAGGCGACGCCGGTCGGCAGGTAGGCCAGGGGGTCGTGGGCCGAGGTCTGGTCGGTGACGATGTCGATGGGGGCGCCCATGGCGAGGAGCTGCGGGAGGAGGTCGGCCGCGTTGCCGAGGACGCCGATGGACAGCGGCCTGCGCTGGTCACGGGCCTCGACGGCCAGCTGGAGCGCGTGGTCGAGCGAGTCGGCCTTCACGTCGAGGTACCGGTGCTCGATGCGTCGCTCGATGGCCCGGGGGTCGCAGTCGATACAGAGGGCGACGCCGTCGTTCATGGTGACGGCGAGCGGCTGGGCGCCGCCCATGCCGCCGAGGCCGGCGGTGAGGGTGATCGTGCCGGCGAGGGTGCCGCCAACCCCTTTACCCATTGAATGCAGCTTCGCGGCGACGGCGGCGAAGGTCTCGTAGGTGCCCTGGAGGATGCCCTGGGTGCCGATGTAGATCCAGGAGCCGGCGGTCATCTGGCCGTACATGGTCAGGCCGAGAGCCTCCAGGCGGCGGAACTCCTCCCAGTTGGCCCAGTCGCCGACGAGGTTGGAGTTGGCGATGAGGACACGCGGGGCCCACTCGTGGGTCTGCATGACGCCGACGGGGCGGCCCGACTGGACGAGCATGGTCTCGTCCTGCTTCAGGGTGCGCAGCGTGCGGACCATGGCGTCGAAGGAGCGCCAGTCGCGGGCCGCCTTGCCGGTGCCGCCGTAGACGACGAGCTTGTCGGGGTGTTCGGCGACCTCGGGGTCGAGGTTGTTCTGCAGCATCCGCAGGGCGGCTTCCTGCTGCCATCCCAGGGCGCTCAGTTCCGTACCGCGCGGCGCTCGTACGGGGCGGGGTCCTGACATGGTCTGCCTCCTGGAGGTTGCACGAGTTATTCACATCCTGACTTCCTGAATAGACCTAGTCAATACATCGGGGCGCCAGCGCGCCCGCGTCGTGGGTGTTTGGCTGGATGTGTGAGCACGGGAACGAAACGGATGGGGGACACGGTGGGCGACGGCAACGGGGCGGGCCAGGCACGGGCGGCGCGACGCGACGAGGCGGTGCGGGCCGCCGTGGAGCAGGGGCTGCTCGGGCCCGGCGCACCGCTGGTGGGCCTGCTCGACGTCACCGGTATCCGGGAGTCGGCGGCGGCGCTGCGGGCGGCGTTCGACGCGGTCGTGGCGCCCGGGACGCCGGTGCTGCACGCCTTCGCGGTGAAGGCGACCCCGCTGGTGCCGGTGCTGCGGCTGCTGCGCGAGGCGGGGATCGGCGCGGAGGTGGCGAGCCCGGGCGAGCTGGCGCTGGCGCGGGCGGCGGGACTGCCGCCGGGCATGACGGTGCTCGACTCCCCCGCCAAGACCCCGGCCGAGCTGCGCGAGGCGCTGGCCCTGGGGATCGCCGTCAACGTGGACAATCCGCAGGAGCTGGACCGCATCGACGGCCTGATGCTCCCCCACGGCCCGAAAGGCGTGGGATGTGCCCCCATGGCCGCGAGCCGCTCCCCGCTGGGGATCAGGGTGAACCCGCAGGTCGGTGCCGGTTCCATCGAGGCACTGTCGACGGCCACGGCGACCTCGAAGTTCGGGGTGGCGCTGCGCGACGAGGGGGCGCGGGAGTGGGTCGTACGGGCGTACATGGAGCGGCCGTGGCTGACCCGGATGCACGCGCACACCGGGTCGCAGGGCGTTCCGCTGTCGCTGATGGCGCAGGGCATCGCGGAGACGTACGCGCTCGCCGAGGAGATCAACCGGCGGATCGGGCGGCAGCAGATCGACACGATCGACATCGGCGGCGGGCTGCCGGTGAACTTCGGCTCGGACGTGACGACGCCGACGTACGCCCAGTACGCGCGGCTGTTGAGCGAGGCGGTGCCGGGCCTGTTCGACGGGCGGTACGGGCTGGTGACCGAGTTCGGGCGGTCACTGCTGGCGAAGCACGGGACGGTGGTGGCGCGGGTGGAGTACGCCAAGAGCGCGGGCGGGCGGCCGGTCGCGGTCACACACGCGGGCGTGCAGGTCGCGACACGGACGGTGTACGTGCCGGGGGCCTGGCCGTTGAGGATCGCCGCGTACGACGCGAAGGGGCGGCCCAAGGAGGGGCCCGCGGTCGTGCAGGACGTGGCGGGCCCCGCCTGTTTCGCGGGCGACCTGCTGGCCCGGGGATGCGCGCTGCCGCTCCTCGAACAGGGTGACTACGCGGTGGCACTGGACACGGGTGCGTACTACTTCGCGCACCACTACGGGTACAACTCCCTCGCCCGGCCCGGGATTTACGGCTTCGCTCCGGACGGGGTCGGGGGTGTCGCCTTCGCGACGGTGCGCGAGCCGCAGACGCCGGAGGAGATCGTGGCCGAGTCGGGAGGGGCGCACGCCTTGGCGCTCACCACCCTGCCGACGCCCGGGCGCCCTTGACGTACGCCGGTGACCTGCACGTTTGCTACGTGATCAACTGGGTTGAAAACGACGTCAGTTGACCCATGTTAGCCGTTGGGCGCATGTTCCACTGGAAATTGCCAGAAGACTCACCCGCCGCACACACGTTGCGTAGTTTCACTGTCACTCAGCCGAACCCCAGGCGGGAGGGGAGCGACGGTGCCCGGAATCGACGAGTGCCTACTGGAGGCCATGCGGCTGCCCGGTGCGTTGGGCGCATCGCTGGTCGACTGGACGAGCGGACTGGCCCTGGGCACGGTCGGGGACGCCCCGGGCGGCGACCACGAGGCGTCGGCCGCCGAGGCCGCGGAGCTGGCGCGGCTGGCGGCCGAGCAGCGGGCGTTCGCGCCCGGTGACGCCGCCGGGGAGGCGGGCCCCTCGGATCCCCCCGTCGAGGACCTGATCATCAGCAACCGGGACAGCTACCACCTGCTGCGGTTCGTGCCGACGTCGTTCGACAGCAGTGTGTTCCTGCACCTGTGGCTGGGCCGCGCGGACGGCAACCTGGCGCTGGCCCGCATCCGGCTGGGCGAGATGGCCGGACGGCTGGTGCTGGGATGACCGTGGTCGGGACGACCCCGCCGCCCCGGCTGCCGGTGCGGAACAAGACGACGGCCGACGAGCACGTGGTCACTGGCCTCTCCCCCATGCTGACCCGGCTCGCGGCCGAGCGGGCCACCGGTGTCCTGGTCCGCGAACGCGGCACGCTCTACCTCGCCGACGGCCATGTGGTGCACGCGGAGAGCCCGCTGGCCCCCGGCCTCGACGTCCTCCTCACGGCGCACGGCACCCTCGACGCCGAGAGCTGGCGGCAGGCGGCGGACCGGGCCGACGAGCGGCACGGCGCCGGACGTCTCCTGCTCGACGCCCGGCGCGTCACCCGGGGGACGCTGGAGCTGTGCCACCTGGGGGCGCTGTACGACGCCGCGTACTTCGCGCTGGCCCCCAGCAGCGCCCCGGGCCGCTTCCGCTACGGCACCGGGCACTGGCTCGGCCCGGTACGACCGGTGCCGGTGGCCGCCGTGGAGCGCGAGACGCTGCGCCGCCGCGAGCTGCTGCACCGCATCTGGCCGGACCCGTGGGCGGACAGCGCGCCGCTGGTCCGCACCGACCCCGGCCCCGCCCCCGCGGTGCCGCCCCGGCAGACGGTGGTCCTGGCCCTGGTGGACGGCGCGCGTTCGGCGCCGGACATCGCGCGGGAGCTCGGCCGGCCCACGTTCCACACGCTGGTGGACGTACGACGCCTGGCGGCGGCGGGGCTCGTGGCCCCGCACGCCCCACCACCCGCCCCAAGCCCGTTGCCCGTCGTCACCGACCCCGACATCACCCTGCTGAAGAGGCTCAGGGATGCGCTGGAGGCCCTTTGAACGGCAAAGCCCGCGTGCCGAGAGGAGTAACCCGATGGCGGCCGAGCCCCAGATACTCGACGAACTGCGCCGACTGAGATCCCGTATGCCCCAGCTCAACGGCGCCCTCGCCGCCAGCGTGGACGGGCTCGTCCTCGCCCACGACACACCCGGCATCGAACCGGACCACGTGGCCGCCCTGACCGCGGCAGCGCTCGGCGTGGCGGTGCGGATGGCGGACGCGACCGGCCGGGGCGACCTGCGCGAACTGCTCGTACGCGGCGCCTCCGGCTACGTCGCGACGTACGCGGCGGGCCGCACCGCCGTGCTGACGCTCCTCGCCGAGGACCGCGTCAACGTGGGCCGCCTGCACCTGGAGGGCCGCCGCGCCGGCGCCCGCATCGGGGAGCTGGTGGACGCCGAGATCGCCGCCCGGGCGGCGGCCGCCGAGAGCGTGGCCGTCAGGCCGGCTCCCACCCGGACCAGAACCACGCGCGCCTCGCGCACCACTGCGACCAACGCGCGTACGACAACCGACAGTTGACAGGAAATGAGGTAACCACCATGGCCAACACCGAGACCGCGCTGAAGGAAGCGCTCGCCTCCATCGAGGGCGCCACAGCCGCCGCGCTCGTCGACTACACCAGCGGGATGGCGCTGGGCACGCTGGGCGGCAGCAAGAGCTTCGACCTCAATGTCGCCGCCGCCGGCAACACCGATGTCGTACGCGCCAAAATGCGCACGATGGAGCACCTCGGCCTGAAGGCCGAGATCGACGACATCCTGATCACCCTGTCCGGCCAGTACCACCTGATCCGGCTCCTCAAGGGCCGTGGCGGCAACGGCCTCTTCCTCTATCTGGTCCTGGACTCCACCCGGGCCAACCTGGCGATGGCCCGGCACCAGCTGCGGAAGATCGAGGAGGACCTGGAGGTCTGACGGCGCTCAGACCAGCGCGGCGGTGCGGCGCCGGGCCCCGCCCGGGGCCGCGTCGCCCGCCGCGACGCCCGTACCGCGGTACGCCTTGACGGCCTTGCCGGCCGGGCGTCCGCCGCGCTGGTCGAGCCAGTCGACGCGCACCCACAGCAGCGTGTCCTCGGCCCGCTCGCGCCGCCCGAGCCACGCGGCCTTCAGCCGCAGACCGGCCCCGCACCCGGCCAGCAGCATGCCACCGGCCGCCGGTACGGCGAACGCGCTGCCGAGCGCGGCCGCGAAGGCGAGCAGCAACCACCAGAGGTGCCCCCGACGCCAGTTGCGCACGGTCACCGCACGATCCTGGAGCACGTCGTGCTTGCCCGCGCGGGCCGCCGAACGGGCCAGGTCGGTGTACCGCCCGCGGCGGCGCACGGCCACGACGGCGAGGGCGAGGAGGAACAGCGCGGCCCCCGCCAGGACCCCGATCCGCCGGCCGGTGATGCCGGGCACCAGCACCCCGATGCCCGCCCCGAACACTCCGAGCCACCACAAGGGCGCCGCCCCGGCCCGTACCACGACCGCCACCCGAGCCAGCCCCTGACCTCCGCGTGCCACGTTCCGCCTCCCACTCGCCTCGGCACAGCCTTTCTGGCCGCGCAGACTAGCGAGCGAAGGTGAGACGAGTCTGAGAGCGCCTCAGGGCCTGTCCGGCGGATCATGTCCTCACTCGACGAACAGCCCGCGCGCCGCCGCCCTCGCGTCGAACTCCTCCAGGCGTGCCTGCGCGTCCGGCAGGTCGTCGCACATCGCCTCCAGGAGTACGCGGCCGAGCAGCATCGGCGCGCACGCCGTGTCGAAGGCGAGCCCGGTGCCGACGGCGGCGGGCAGCAACAGGTCGGAGGCCTTGGCGACCGGCGCGAAGGCGGAGTCGGCGACGGTGACAACGGTCAGCCCCGCCTCACGGGCGTAGCCGAGGGTGTCCACGACCTCGCGGGGGTGGCGCGGCAGCGCGAAGCACAGCAGCGCTGATGCGCCGGCCCGGACGGCCGCGTCGATGCGGTCGTGGATCATCGTGCCGCCCTCGTTGAGCAGCCGTACGTCCGGATGGACCTTGGCGGCGAAGTAGGCGAAGCCGTACGCCTGGGAGGCCGCGGCGCGCAGCCCCAGCACGGGCAGCGGGCGACTGGCGGCCAGGACCTGCCCGGCCCTGCGCACCGGCATCGGGTCGGCCAGCAGCTCCGCCAGGTGGCGGAGGTTCTCGATCTCGGCCTCGACGGCCTGCTGGTACTCGTTGTACGCGGCCGTTTGCGCCGTCTGTTCCGTGGGCGCGACCTCGCGCAGGTGCCGGCGCAGCGCCGGGTAGCCGTCGAAGCCGAGGGCGACCGCGAACCGGGTCACCGACGGCTGGCTGACCCCGGCCAGCTCGGCCAGCTCCACGCTGGACAGGAACGGCACGTCGGCGGCGCGGCGCACCATGCAGTGGGCGATGCGCCGCTGGGTCGGCGTGAGCCGGCGCCCCTCGAAGAGCGCCTGCAGCCGTGCGGCTGGGCTGTCGGTCACGCCCATCACGTGCTCCCCCTCGACCTATTCAGGCACCATCAACTCTGTATGCCGTTATACAGGCGAACCGCCGGCGGCGCACGGCCCGGCGGACCGGAGAGGGAATCCGGGGGATATCCCCAGTGCGGCGGGCGCCCTCACTCCCTACCGTGAGTGACATGACGGGATGGGAGATCGGTATGGACGCGCGGGACGCCGACCTGAAGAAGGAACTCAACGCCACCCTGCAGGCCCGCAGGGAACTGGGCGAGGAGTACGAGTCGGCACTGGTCGACTCGTTCCTGGAGAAGGTCGACGAGCGCATCGACGGCGCGGTCGACCGCCGGGTGCGGCGCCAGCTCGCCGAGCAGCAGATGACGACGGCCCGCGACTCCCGGTCGCCGAGGCCCACCGACTCCTGGGGCGAGCGCTTCGGCTTCGGCATCGTCTCGCTGGTCCTGGCGATGCCGCTGTCCGCGATCGGCGCCGGCACCGCGCACCTGCCCGGGCTGCTGATCTCCTGGCTGGGCATCGTCGGGGTCAACGTGGTGCAGGCCGCCCGTACCAACCCCGGCCTGTTCGGCGCCCGGCGCCGCAAGGGCGACCGGGACGGCGACTGGGAGGACTGACTCACGCCTGCCGGGTCGGCAGCACCATGATCTGCCGCAGGTTCACCCGTCGCGGCCGGCTCGTCACGTACGCCACGACGTCCGCGACCTCCTCGGACGCCAGCCCGCCGATCTCCTCGAACATGCCATCGACCTGCCCCCGCAGTTCGGCGCTGCCGATGTGCGAGGTCAGCTCGCTCTCCGTGAGCCCCGGCTCGATGTTGGTGACCCGCACGTCACGCGGCCCGAACTCGGTGCGCAGGCACTGGGAGAGGTGGGTGAGCGCGGCCTTGGTCGCCCCGTACACCGCGTAGTCGGGGAACGTGATGTGCGCGCCGACCGACGAGATGTTCACCAGGTCCGCGGTACGGCCCTGGGCGGCCGCGTCCACCAGGTCGCCGGTGAAGGCGCGGATGATCCGCAGCACGCCGGTGACGTTGGTGTCGATCATCCGCTGCCACTCGTCGAGGCGGCCGTCCGTCATGGGATGCGGAAGCATGACGCCGGCGTTGTTGACGACCAGGTCCACGGCGCCGTAGGCCTCGTGGACCGCGGCGACGGCGGCCTCCACGGACGCGTCGTCGGTCACGTCGGCGACGACGGCGAGGGCCTCGCCCCCGTCGGCCCGGATCTTCCCGGCGACCGCCTCCAGCCGCTCCCCGCGCCGGGCCAGCAGCGCGACCCGCGCCCCCTGCGCGGCCAGCAGCACGGCCACGGCCTCGCCGATCCCGCTCGCGGCGCCGGTGACGACGGCGGTGCGTCCGGTCAGGTTCTCGTACGACATGAAGCACTCCTCGGTGGGTGGTGCCGCCGGTCCGCCCGGCGACGACCACCACCCTGTGCCGACGCTCCCGTCCTACCCAGGGATGCGCTTTTCCTGGGTCTGCCAGTACCAGGTTCGGCGTCCGCGGCTCCTCTACGATCGAACCCATGGACGGGGACCTCGGAGATTTCCTGCGCTCGCGCCGCGCCCGCATCCAGCCCGAGGAGGTGGGGCTGCCCTCGTACGGGCGGCGCCGCGTGCCCGGGCTGCGCCGCGAGGAGGTGGCGCAGCTGGCGGGAGTGAGCGTCGACTACTACATCCGCCTCGAGCAGGGCAGGGGGCCTGGGGGCCCCTCCCGGACGAAGTCTGGGGGAGTGTCGGACGCGGTCCTTGACGCCGTCGCGCGCGTGTTGCGGCTGGACGAGGCGGAGCACGCGTACCTGCGCACAGTGGCCCGCCCGCGGAGGAAGGGCGGCCGCGGCCGGACCGCGCCCCGCGTCCGCCCCGGCGTCCAACTCCTGCTCGACAGCATGGACCGCACCCCGGCGTTCGTCCTCGGCCCCCGTATGGAGGTCCTGGCCTGGAACGCCCTCGGCGACGCCCTGAACGGGTTCAGCCGCATGGCGCCCGCGCGGCGCAACGTCGTCCTCCATGCCTTCCTCGACACCGACGGGCGCGACCTCTACCCCGACTGGGCCGCCGTCGCCGCCCAGACCGTCGCCCATCTGCGCCTGAACGCGGGCTCGCGCCCCGACGACGCCGAGCTGTGCGCCCTCGTCGGCGAACTCTCCGTCAAGAGCGAGGACTTCCGCCGCCTCTGGGCCGACCACGAGGTCAAGCCGTGCATGTACGGCGTGAAGCGCGTCCGCCATCCGGTCGCGGGCCTGCTCACCCTCCCGTACGAGACCTTGACGGTCCCCCAGGACCCGGAGCAGACGATCGTGGTCTACACCCCGGAGCCGGGCTCGGAGACCGCCGAGCGCCTTGCCTTGCTGGGCAGTTGGAAAGCGACCACGACCGCAACCATCAATTGAGCAACCACGACGCCGAGCAACCACGTCCGCGAGAGCGGCGCCGGTTCAGGCGCAAAGGGGGGTGTGTGCGCGGGGACCGCCGCACCCCCGTTGCCGGGGGGCGGGACGACGGCGGTCCCCGCGAGGGACGTTGACCGGGTCAGGGCCGGGTCTCACGTCCGGCGTCCATGGAGGTCCGGGAGCCGCTCCGGAGGTCCTTGGACGTTTGGCGCCGGCCGGGGCGGGGAGCCGCTCCCGCCCTGCCGACACCCACCAATCTGCCGGACGCGTGTTAAGCGTGTGCTGCGTGGACGTGACACGCTCGTACCACTTCCGCGAAGTCCACCACTCCGGTAGGCAAACGGAAGTTCGCCGTCAGCTCCGCCCGTTCACCGGACGTTTCCCGTTACTTTCCGCCCTTGGCAAGGAAGGCCAGCAGGTCCTGCCGGCTGACCACACCGGTCGGCTTGCCCTCGACGAGGACGATCGCCGCGTCCGCCGCGCCGAGCACCGACATCAGGTCCCCGACCGGCTCGCCGGAGCCGACCTGGGGCAGCGGCGCCGACATGTGCTTCTCCAGCGGGTCCTCGAGCGAGGCCCGCTGGGTGAACAGGGCGTCGAGCAGCTCGCGTTCGACCACGGAGCCGACGACCTCGGCGGCCATGACGTCGGGGTGACCGGCGCCCGGCTTGACGATCGGCATCTGTGAGACGCCGTACTCGCGCAGCACCTCGATGGCCTGACCGACCGTCTCGTCCGGGTGCATGTGGACGAGGGAGGGGATGGCGCCGTGCTCCTTGTCGTTGAGGACGTCGCCGACGCGGGCGCTGGGGCCCTCGTCCTCCAGGAAGCCGTAGTCGGCCATCCATTCGTCGTTGAAAATTTTACTGAGGTAGCCGCGCCCGCTGTCGGGCAGCAGTACGACCACGACGTCGTCGGGACCGAGCCGCTCGGCGACCCGCAGCGCCGCCACGACGGCCATGCCGCAGGAGCCGCCGACGAGGAGGCCCTCCTCCTTGGCGAGCCGGCGGGTCATCTGGAAGGAGTCCTTGTCGGACACGGCGACGATCTCGTCGGCGACGGTCCGGTCGTAGGCGGTCGGCCAGAAGTCCTCACCGACGCCCTCGACGAGGTACGGCCGCCCGGACCCGCCGGAGTACACGGACCCCTCGGGGTCGGCGCCGACGACCTTCACCTTTCCGTCGCTGACGTCCTTCAGGTACCGGCCCGTGCCGGAGATGGTGCCGCCCGTGCCCACACCGGCCACGAAGTGGGTGATCCGGCCCTCCGTCTGCTCCCACAGCTCGGGGCCGGTGGAGTGATAGTGGGAGAGCGGGTTGTTGGGGTTGGAGTACTGGTCGGGCTTCCAGGCGCCCGGCGTCTCACGCACCAGCCGGTCGGAGACGTTGTAGTACGAGTCCGGGTGCTCCGGGGCCACGGCGGTCGGGCAGACGACGACCTCGGCGCCGTACGCGCGCAGCACGTTGATCTTGTCCGTCGACACCTTGTCGGGGCAGACGAAGATGCAGTTGTACCCCTTCTGCTGCGCCACGATCGCCAGGCCCACACCGGTGTTTCCGCTGGTGGGTTCGACGATGGTCCCGCCCGGCTTGAGCTCGCCGCTCTGCTCGGCCGCCTCGATCATGCGCAGGGCGATGCGGTCCTTCACGGATCCGCCCGGGTTGAAGTACTCCACCTTGGCCAGGACGGTCGCCTGAATGCCCTTGGTCACGCTGTTGAGCCTCAGCAGCGGGGTGTTGCCGACGAGGCTGATCATCGAGTCGTGGAATTGCACCGTTGTCTCCGGATGCTTGCAAAAAACGTGGTCGTGGTGGTGCCGCCAGCCTACGGCCCGCCGATGACGTTCACTCCCGGTTGAGATTGACCGACGGTCGGTTCGGGGCAAGGAGTGGGTGTACGGCTACGAGGAGGTGGCGGCGACGCATGAGCAGCATGTCGAGGGCGCGGGTGGCGCGGCGCATCGCGGCCGGCGCGGCGTACGGCGGCGGCGGCATCGGGCTGGCCGGGGCGGCGGCGGTCGGCCTGCTGCTGGCCGAGGTGCAGCTGGCCCGGCGCCAGGTGGGCAACGGAACGCTCCCGCACGTACCCAACGCGCAGGGACTGTACGGCCCCGTCTACGCCACCCCGGCGCAACCGCCCCTGCGTCTGACGATGCTGGGCGACTCCACGGCCGCGGGCCAGGGCGTGCACCGGGCCGGGCAGACGCCGGGCGCGCTGGTGGCGTCGGGGCTCGCGGCGGTGGCGGAACGGCCGGTGGAGCTGCGCAACGTCGCCCTGCCCGGGGCCCAGTCCGACGACCTGGAGCGCCAGGTGGCCGAGGTGCTGGCGAGTCCGGGCCCGGTGCCCGACATCTGCGTGATCATGATCGGCGCGAACGACGTGACGCACCGGATGCCGCCGACCCGCTCCGTGCGCTGCCTCGCGACGGCGGTACGGCGGCTGCGGACGGCCGGTGCGGAGGTGGTGGTCGGCACCTGTCCCGACCTGGGCACGATCGAACTGGTCCAGCAGCCCCTGCGCTGGCTGGCCCGCAGAGCCTCCCGCCAGCTGGCGGCCGCCCAGACGATCGGAGTCGTCGAACAGGGCGGCCGCACTGTGTCCCTGGGTGACCTGCTGGGCCCCGAGTTCGCGGCGAACCCGCGGGAGCTGTTCGGGCCGGACAACTACCACCCCTCGGCGGAGGGGTACGCGACGGCGGCGATGGCGGTGCTGCCGACGGTGTGCGCGTCGCTCGGCCTGTGGCCGGCGGAGGAGGAACGGCCGGACGTCTTCCGCCGCGAGGGGTTCCTGCCGGTGGCCCGGGCGGCGGCGGAGGCGGCCGCGGAGGCGGGCACGGAGGTCGCTGCCGCGATGCCGACGGGGCCTCGGGGGCCGTGGGCGCTGCTCAAGAGGCGCCGGCGCCGGCGGGTGCCGGAGGTGGAGCCGACGCCTGCTCCTTCGTCGCCGTGAGTTGCGGCTGAGGCCGGGTGGGTCGCGCTGCCCGGCGCTGACGGGGTGCCGCCCGCGCCCACCCTCCCCCACTCTCGGCTTCGCTCGAGCGGGGGGACCCCCATCGCCCCAGCGGCACGCATGCCCGCGGGCTGGACGCCCCAACAAAGCAAGCGCTTAGAAAACTGCGGCCTGAGTCACACCGCCATACCCGTGACCTCGCCCATACGTACGGGTAACTTCCCAGACAGCCCTGCCCGATCCCCCGTACTCCCACCCGTCGCCCGGCCACCACCCCTCAACGAGGCGCTACGCGCCGCCCCTTCTCGTCTGGAGCCGTCATGCCCGAAGCCGTGATCGTCTCGACCGCCCGCTCCCCCATCGGCCGCGCTTTCAAGGGCTCCCTGAAGGACCTGCGCCCGGACGACCTGACCGCCACGATCATCCAGGCGGCCCTCGCGAAGGTCCCCGAGCTGGACCCGAGGGACATCGACGACCTGATGCTCGGCTGCGGTCTGCCCGGCGGTGAGCAGGGCAACAACCTCGGTCGTATCGTCGCCGTACAGATGGGGATGGACCACCTCCCGGGCTGCACGATCACCCGCTACTGTTCCTCGTCGCTGCAGACCAGCCGCATGGCCCTGCACGCGATCAAGGCCGGTGAGGGCGACGTCTTCATCTCGGCCGGTGTCGAGACGGTCTCCCGTTTCGTCAAGGGCAACTCCGACAGCCTGCCCGACACGCGCAACCCCCTCTTCGCCGACGCGGAGGCCCGTACCGCCGCCGTCGCGGAGCAGGAGGGCACCACGTGGCACGACCCGCGTGAGGACGGCCTCGTCCCCGACCCGTACATCGCGATGGGCCAGACCGCCGAGAACCTCGCCCGCTCGAAGGGCATCACCCGGCAGGAGATGGACGAGTTCGGCGTCCGCTCCCAGAACCTCGCCGAGGAAGCCATCAAGAACGGCTTCTGGGAGCGCGAGATCACCCCGGTGACCCTCCCCGACGGCACGGTCATCAGCAAGGACGACGGTCCGCGTCCCGGCGTGAGCATGGAGGGCGTGGCGGGCCTCAAGCCGGTCTTCCGCCCCGACGGCCTGGTCACCGCCGCCAACTGCTGCCCGCTGAACGACGGTGCCGCCGCGGTCGTCGTCATGAGCGACACGAAGGCCCGCGAGCTCGGCCTCACCCCGCTCGCCCGGATCGTGTCGACCGGCGTCTCCGGCCTCTCCCCCGAGATCATGGGCCTCGGCCCGGTCGAGGCGTCCCAGCAGGCCCTGCGCCGCGCCGGCCTCACCATCGACGACATCGACCTCGTCGAGATCAACGAGGCGTTCGCCGCCCAGGTGATCCCCTCCTACCAGGACCTCGGCATCGACCTCGACAAGCTGAACGTCAACGGCGGCGCCATCGCCGTCGGCCACCCCTTCGGCATGACCGGCGCCCGCATCACCGGCACGCTCATCAACTCCCTCCAGTTCCACGACAAGCAGTTCGGCCTGGAGACGATGTGCGTCGGCGGCGGGCAGGGCATGGCGATGGTCATCGAGCGCCTCAGCTAGACCCCTCGGTAGCCGTCAGGGCACCCACCGTGAGCCCACGGCCCAGAGTCCGGGAAGCACCCGAACTCTGGGCCGTTTTGTGATCCAATCTCCCTCAGGATGTGACCTATCTCCCTTACCGCAGGGATTTACGCAGGTCAGCGACACTTCTCACGAAACACAACCCCCCGAGCTCTGTCCGTTTCGTGACGTTACGCACTGACAGCTTGATAGTCCACCCTTCAAGCTGATGTAGGAAGTCGGGGGTCGACTTTGAACCGGGAGTACGTCAGTGAGCGCCATGCCGATCGCCTTGCTGGTCACCACGGCCGCCACCGGCGCCGTGGGCGTCGCCGTCCTGCGCACCCTCGTGCTGCTGCGCCGACAGGTAGCGGCCCTGCACGCGCAGCTCGCCGACAACCAGACCACCGCGACCCGCGGACTCGTGCCCGCCGCCCGCGAGGCCGATGAGATACGCGCCGCCGTCGCCGAGGCCCTCGCCGAGGAGCGCGAGCGCGAACTGGCCGAGGCGCGGGCGTTCTGGGCGGCCCAGGAGGCCCGTGACGCCTCCGACGCGCCGTCCCTGCTGGGCCTGCCGGACAGCGAGCTGTTCCTGCCCCGTCAGGCCGATTTCGTGGGCCTGGAGCCGGTGACCGAGCCGACCTCGGATGCCGAGGAGTTCACCGGGGAGTCCCCTGAACTGGCCGCGGCCCGCCGCCGCCACCCCTCCCACCCGGACTTCGTCCCGGTCCAGTCACCGGTCGTGAACGACCACGAGCGCACCGTCGCCACCCTGGAGGAACTGGCCGCGTCCCGCGTCGAACTGACCGACGTCCGCCCGGGCCCCCTCGGCACCCTCGACGTCTACGTCTTCGCCGACGGCACCACCCTCTGCATGACCCCGGGCCACCGCGAAACCGCGGAACGCCTCGCCGCCGCCCTCAACGCCGGCGAAACCCCCATCCTCCTCGGCGGCTCCGGCATCTCAGGCGCGTACACCCTCACCTTCGAATGCGGCGAGGAGAACGTCTACATCCTGGCGGACAGGGTCATAGCTTCGCTGTAGGTCTTTCAGGGGCGCGGGGCTGTTCTGAACATGCGGCTCCGCCGCGTGGGCGCGAACAACCACAACGCACCCGCAGTCGCGCACGCACCTCAAACCCCCGCCCTCTTCTGTGCCTCCTCCACCAACCGCACCGCTTCACTCACCTCGGCGTCACTGGCAAGCACCACCGCCAGATCATGCCCCGCCACGGTGATCTGATCCGCAGCCGCAAACATCCCCGCATCCGGCATCTCCCGAGGCTCCACCCCCGGCGCCTCCACCCTCTGCGCCCACCGGGCCAGCTCCCGGGCCAACCCCAGCGCCTCCGCGGCAGCGCCTCTCTGCAGCCGGCTCTGCGGCGCCGCCCGCAACCGGTCGGCAAAGTGATCCACGGCTCGGCTCAGACGCGTCGTATCCACCACGCGGCGAGCGTACTCGCCCCGGACTGTTGCCAACACGCGAACGCTCAGGCACGGTGACCTGAAGGACCGGCTTACATCCCATTGCGTCCGGAGGCGCCGATGTCCCAAGTCTTCTCCGAGGAGACCCACCGCAACATGCTCGCCCGCATCCCCCACTGCACCGGTCGTGAAGTCGCCGACTGGCTGCGCACCGTCGAGGACGGCCCCGCTCTCTTCCGCTTCGAGGAGAAGGTCAGCTGGCTGCGCCACGAACACAACCTCGCGTACGGCCACGCGAAGGCGATCATCCACGAGTACGACCTGAGGAGGGCCGCGCGCAAACTGCTCTAGGCGCGCACCTGGAGAAGAACACCGAAGGGCCCCGGGAGACACTCCCGGGGCCCTTCGGTGTCCTGCGGCCGGCGGGACTCCCGCCGGCCGGGACTAATCGTTGTTGAGGATCGAGATGAGCCTCAGGAACTCCATGTAGATCCACACCAGCGTCATGGTCAGGCCGAAGGCCGCCAGCCACGCCTCCTCGCGCGGGGCACCGTAGGCGATGCCGTCCTCGACCTGCTTGAAGTCCAGGGCGAGGAAGCAGGCGCCGAGCAGGATGCCGATGACGCCGAAGACGACACCCATCGCGCCGCTGCGGAAGCCGAGGCCGTCACCGCCGCCGAACACGGCGAACAGCAGGTTGACCGCCATCAGCAGGACGAAGCCGAGCGCGGCCGCCATCACGAAGCCGTAGAAGCGGCGGTTGACGCGGATCCAGCCCGCCTTGTACGCCACCAGCACACCGGCGAAGACCGCCATCGTGCCGATCACGGCCTGCATGGCCGCACCGTCGGCGATGCGGCTGTCGACGACGTTGGAGACGACGCCGAGGAAGACGCCCTCGAACGCGGCGTAGGTCAGGATCAGCGCCGGCGAGGCCTGGCGCTTGAAGGACTGCACGAGCGCCAGGACCATGCCGATCAGCGCGGCACCGATAGCGATGCCGTACGACCGTCCGATGTTGGCGTCGTCCACCGGCAGCAGCGCCCAGGCGAGCGCGGCGGTGACGATGAGGACACCGAGCGTCGTGCCCGTGCGCAGGACGACGTCGTCGATCGTCATGCGGCCGGTGGCGGCCGGGGCCTGCGGCGGTGCGCCGTGCTGCTGGCCCTGCTGGGCGTAAGGGTTCTGCGCGTACGGGTTGCCGGTCGGCTGGGCGTACGGGTTGCCCTGCGTTCCGACGGCGGCGCCCCCGGCCTGCGGCGCGGTGTTGAAGCCCGCGTAGCCGTTGTCGCGGCTGAACCCCCGTCGCGAGAAGACCGGGTTGCTGCTCCTCATTTCACTCCTCCGTGGCCACCCTGCGTAGCCTTGGCCTCAAGAGTAATGGAAGGGCAAAGGATTGGCCCTAGTGCTTGAGTAGGATCTTTCCCTTGCCACGTGCGCAACACGCTACGCGCAAGCGTGATTCCCGGCACCGGTCGGGGTCATTCATGACCAACCCGCGACACGTCCGGAACCGGCCGGTGATCAGGCCCTTGTCCGGAGTGACCCGTTCCCCTCGTCCCTCACTCGAAGGGGAACCCGGTGTACCCCTCCGCCAGGTCCGTCTCGGCGGCGCGCGAGGAGGCGATCCGCTCCAGTCGCGCCAGCTGGAGGCGGTCCTCGAAGGGGGTGGCGTCGGGGGCCCGGTGCAGGAGCGTCGTCATGTCGTACGAGAACCGCTCGGCCTGCCAGACGCGGCGCAGGCAGGTCTGTGAGTAGGCGTCGAGGAGGCCGGACGAGCCCGTCTCCCGCTGGTGCGTCAGCGCCCTCGCGAAGGTGACGACGTCCCCGACGGCGAGGTTCAGCCCCTTCGCCCCCGTCGGCGGCACGATGTGGGCCGCGTCCCCGGCGAGGAAGAGCCGGCCGTGGCGCATGGGCTCGTGGACGTAGGAGCGCATGGGGGTGACCGACTTCTGGGTGATCGGGCCGCGCGCCAGGCGCCAGTCGTCGGCGGTCTCGAAGCGGCGTTCCAGCTCGTCCCAGATCTCGTCGTCGCCCCACGCCTCGGCGTCCGTGCCCTCGGGGACCTGGATGTAGAGGCGGGAGACGGACGGGGAGCGCATGGACAGCAGGGCGAAGCCGCGGTCGTGGCGGGCGTAGACGAGCTCGTCGTGCGAGGGTGCGACATCGGCGAGGATGCCGAGCCAGCCGAAGGGGTACGTCCGCTCGAAGACCCGGATCAGCTCGGCCGGGATCGCCTTGCGCGCGACGCCCCAGAAGCCGTCGCAGCCCACGACGTAGTCGCAGTCGAGGACGTCCTCGACCCCGTCGTGGCGGAACCGCACGCGTGGGCTGTCGGTGTCGGCGCCCTCCACGGCCAGCGCCTCGGCCTCGAACAGCAGCGGGCCGCCCTCCTTGAGCTGGAGGGCGATGAGGTCCTTGCAGACCTCCGTCTGGGCGTAGACCATCACGGACCGGCCACCGGTGAGGGCGGGGAAGTCGACGCGGTGACGCTTCTTGTCGAAACGCAGTTCGATGCCGTCGTGGCGCAGGCCCTCACGGTCCATGCGCTCCGCGGCCCCGGCCGCGCGCAGCACGTCCACCGTGCCCTGCTCCAGGATCCCGGCCCGCTGCCGGTGCTCGACGTAGGCGCGGTCGCGGCTCTCCAGGACGACCGAGTCGATGCCGGCGTTGTGCAGCAGCCGGGCGAGGAGGAGGCCGGCCGGGCCGGCGCCGATGATGCCGACGGTGGTGCGCATCGGTCGTTCCCTTCGAGACGGTGTTCGCCTAGTGTTGTTCGCCTGGTGAAATTAACTTCACTTGCTTCCGCTCGTGAGTCTGCGCCCGCCTCCACCCGCTGTCAACGGTCGTGCGGTGAACGTTGCGGCGAGGGTCGCGGTGGAAGCTGCGGTGAAGTCCTCAATGGACGATGCAGGGAATCCGTACAGCGTGGAGGTGCCCGGAACCGGACTTGAACCGGTACGCCCGCGAGGGGCAGCGAGGTTTAAGCTCGCCGTGTCTGCATTCCACCATCCGGGCAGGCCATGGGCTCCGCGTCGAGGTTCCGAGCCTATCGGGATACATCCCCCGAACAGCGGACGGGCGGACCGATGTTGTCTTATTTTATTGACGTCTGAGGGTGCATCAGCCCACGGTACGGGCCATCCGCACTTGCCAATAGCCTGTCGTGCGGCGGTCGGTCGCGCATGCGGAATGACGGAATTTCACCGCCCGAACGAGGGAGCTCCACCTGTTCTCGACCGACCCGCTCCCGGGGCGGCCGTCATCCCCAGGTATGACACGGCCGCCCGTGGTCAGACTCGAGTCTGTCTTCGGAACCAGAACAACGGGTGACTACACGGCCCCTGACGGCCGCGACGATGGTTCACGTCCTCGAGAAAACCACCGTCGTCCCCCACAGGAGCGTCAACCCGTGACCACCACTCCCATCGCCGACCGGACCACCGCCGTGGCCGCGCGCGCCACGGATCTGTCGAAGATCTACGGACAGGGCGAGACCCAGGTGGTCGCCCTCGACCGGGTCTCCTTCGACTTCAAACAGGCCGAGTTCACGGCGATCATGGGTCCCTCCGGCTCCGGCAAGTCCACGCTGATGCACTGCGTGGCCGGGCTCGACACCTTCTCCTCCGGTTCCGTGCGCATCGGCGACACCGAGCTGGGCTCCCTGAAGGACAAGCAGCTCACCAAGTTGCGACGGGACAAGATCGGCTTCATCTTCCAGGCGTTCAACCTGCTGCCGACGCTGACCGCCCTGGAGAACATCACCCTCCCGATGGACATCGCGGGCCGCAAGCCGGACCAGCAGTGGCTGGACACCGTCATCCAGATGGTGGGTCTGAAGGACCGGCTGAGCCACCGCCCCTCCCAGCTCTCCGGCGGCCAGCAGCAGCGCGTCGCCGTAGCCCGCGCCCTGGCCGCCAAGCCGGACATCGTCTTCGGCGACGAGCCGACCGGAAACCTCGACTCCCGCTCCGGCGCCGAGGTGCTGGGCTTCCTGCGCAACTCCGTGCGCGAGCTGGGGCAGACGGTGGTGATGGTGACCCACGACCCGGTGGCCGCGGCGTACGCGGACCGCGTGGTGTTCCTCGCGGACGGACGGATCGTCGACGAGGTGTACGGGCCGACGGCCGACTCGGTCCTCGACCGGATGCGGAATCTTCCTGGGGGAAACCCCCAGACCCCCGAGTTCGACGCCAAGGGCCGCACCAGCTGATCTCCGGCTGACACCCGGTCAAGAACCTTCGGAGTAGACACCCTCATGTTCCGTACCGCCTTGCGCAACGTACTCGCGCACAAGGCCCGGCTCCTGATGACCGTGCTCGCCGTGATGCTCGGCGTGGCCTTCGTGTCGGGGACCCTGGTCTTCACCAACACCATCTCCGACGCCTACCAGAACAGCTCGGCCAAGGGCTTCGACCAGGTCGACGTGGCCGTGCAGCCCAAGTACCAGGAGGACAAGGGCGACCGCGTCGGCAAGACCCCCGAGCTGACGCAGGCGCTGCTCGACCAGAGCGCCAAGGCGCCGGGGGCCGCCTCCGCCATCGGTGTCGTGGGCGGCTTCACCGCCATCGCCGACAAGGACGACAAGCTCATCGGCGGCGGCTTTCAGTCGCAGGGCGGCAACTACTGGGGCGACAAGGACCCCCGCTACCCGCTGAAGTCCGGCTCCGCGCCCCACGGCGAGAACCAGGTCGCCATCGACTCGGAGACCGCACGGCGCGCCGGCTACGAGGTCGGCGACACGGTCCGCCTCTCGGTCGACGGGCCCGTCCTCTCCCCGAAGATCACCGGCATCTTCACCACGGACGACGGCAACGTCGCCGCCGGCGGCAGCCTCGCCCTGTTCGACACGGCGACGGCCCAGCAGCTGTTCGGCAAGGCGGGCACGTACGACGAGATCGACGTGAAGGCGAAGGCAGGCACCAGCCAGTCGGCGCTGAAGGCCGCGCTGGACCAGGCGCTGCCGAAGGGCGTCACCGAGACCACCACCGGCAAGCAGCTCGCCGACGACCAGGCGGCGATGATCTCCTCCTCGATGAGCGGACTGCGCCAGGGCCTGCTGGTCTTCGCGGGCATCGCGCTCTTCGTCGGCACGTTCATCATCGCCAACACCTTCACCATGCTGGTCGCCCAGCGCACCAAGGAGCTGGCGCTGCTGCGGGCGGTCGGCGCCTCCCGCCGGCAGGTCACCCGGTCGGTGCTGATCGAGGCGTTCGTGGTGGGCACGGTCGCCGGCGTGACCGGTCTGATCGCCGGTGTCGGCATCGGGGCCGGGCTGCGCTCCCTGATGGGCTCGCTCGGCGCGACCGTCCCGGACGGGCCGCTGGTCATCACACCGAGCACCGTCGCGGCCGCCCTCGTGGTCGGAATCGTCATCACCATGCTCGCCGCCTGGCTGCCCGGCCGCCGGGCCGCGAAGATCCCGCCGGTCGCGGCGATGAGCAGCGTGCACGCGCAGGCGACCACCCGGTCGCTGGTGCTGCGCAACACCATCGGGGCGCTGTTCTCGGCGGCGGGTGTCGCGGTCGTCCTGGCCGCCACGACGATGAGCGGCTCGGACGGGCAGGCGCCCATGGGCATGGGCGCGGTGCTGCTCATCATCGGCGTGTTCATCCTGACGCCGCTGCTGTCCCGCCCGCTGATCGCGGCGACGGCGCCCGTCCTGCGCGTGTTCGGCGTCTCGGGCAAACTGGCCCGCCAGAACTCGCTGCGCAACCCGCGCCGTACGGCCGCCACGGCCTCCGCGCTGATGATCGGCCTGACCCTCATCACCGGCATGACGGTGATGGCGGGCAGCCTGCAGAAGTCGATCGACAAGATGGCCTCGTCCGCGATCCGCGCCGACTACGTCGTGTCGATGGCGAACGGCAACGAGCTCTCCACCGACGTCGACAAGAAGCTGGCCGCCACCGAGGGCGTGACCGCCACCAGCCCGCTGCGCAACGCCCCCTCCCGCATCGACGGCGAGACCGAGTACCTGACCGGCGTCAACGGCGCCGCGATCGGCAAGCTGACCGACCTCAAGGTCGACAACGGGAAGTTCGAGGTCGGCGGCAGCAAGGTCGTCGTCGACGCCGACACCGCCAAGACGCACGGCTGGAAGGCCGGTTCCGCCTTCACGGTGGCATACGAGGACGGCAAGAAGCAGCGGCTGACCGTCGCCGGGGTCTACGAGGGCAACGAGCTGGTCCGGGGCATCATGCTCGACCTGACCGCCCTGGCCCCGCACCAGACGGACGCGGCGGACATGCAGGTCATGCTCAAGACGTCCGACGGCGCGTCCGACGCGACGAAGGACCGGCTGGAGAAGGCCCTCGGCTCCAACCCGGCCATCAAGGTCCAGAGCAAGCAGGACCTGTCCGACGACATCGCCAAGATGTTCACGCTGATGCTGAACATGCTCTACGGGCTGCTCGCGATGGCCGTGATCGTCGCGGTGCTCGGTGTCATCAACACCCTGGCGATGTCGGTCTTCGAGCGCTCCCAGGAGATCGGGATGCTGCGCGCGATCGGCCTGGACCGCAAGGGCGTCAAGCGGATGGTCCGTCTGGAATCCCTGGTCATCTCCCTCTTCGGCGGGGTACTCGGCATCGGCCTCGGCGTGTTCTTCGGCTGGGCGGCCGGTGAGCTCCTCGGCACGACGATGCCGACGTACGAGCTGGTCCTGCCGTGGGCCCGGATGGCCGTGTTCCTGCTCCTGGCGGCGGCGGTCGGCGTCCTGGCGGCGCTGTGGCCGGCCCGGCGGGCGGCCCGGCTGAACATGCTGACGGCGATCAAGTCCGAGTAGCGTAGGGGTTACGGCCATGAGGGCCCCGCTCCCGGGACGACCGGGAGCGGGGCCCTCTCGCGGTCAGTTCCAGGTACGTGCCCTCAGCGGCATCCCGGAGGCGCCGGACCCGGGGGTACGCACCGCCACCACCTGGTTGACGCCGATGTGGTTGCGCTCGAAGGACAACGCGCAGGCCGCCATGTACAGGCGCCAGACGCGGGCCCGGCCGGGGCTCGTCAACGCCACCGCACGCGACCAGTCGGCCTCCAGGTTGGCGACCCAGCGGCGCAGGGTGAGCGCGTAGTGCTCGCGGATCGACTCCACGTCCCGGACCTCGAACCCGGCGCCCTCCAGTTGGGTGACGGTGGTGCCGATCGGGGCGAGCTCGCCGTCGGGGAAGACGTAGGCGTCGATGAACTCGTCCACGTCGTACGACGTCTCGTCGCGCTGCGGGCGGCGGGCGATCTGGTGGTTGAGCAGCCGGCCGCCGGGCCGCAGCAGGGCGTACAGGTTCTTCGCGTACTCCAGGTACCGGTCGCCACCTACGTGTTCGGCCATGCCGACCGAGGAGATCGCGTCGTACGGCCCGTCGGTGACGTCCCGGTAGTCCTGCACCCTGATCTCGACCCGGTCCGTGAGGCCCTCGTCGGCGACGCGCTTACGGGCGTACGCCGCCTGCTCCTGCGAGAGCGTGACGCCGACGACGCTCACGCCGTGCTCGCGGGCGGCGTGCACGGCCAGGGAGCCCCAGCCGCAGCCGACGTCGAGCAGGCGCCGACCGGGTCTCAGGTCGAGCTTGCGGCAGATGAGTTCGAGCTTGTCGCGCTGGGCGTCCTCGAGGGTGGCGTCGGGTGCGGGGGTCTGCCAGTAGGCGCACGAGTAGACCATCGACGGGCCGAGGACGATCTCGTAGAAGTCGTTGCCGACGTCGTAGTGGTGGCTGATGGCGCGTCTGTCGGTGTGCCGGGTGTGGAGGTGGCGGCGGCGCCGGACCTCCTCGCGGGGCGGGGCCGGCGGCAGTGGGAGGCCGGCGAGTCTCACGAGGCCGCGCACGGCGGCCCACACCTCGGGGTCGCGCAGCGCCTGCGCGAGGGTTCTGGCGTCCTCGCCGCGCTCCCAGACGGTCCCGGCGAGCAGGCCGAGGGCCGCGTAGAGGTCGCCCTCGATGTCGAGGTCCCCGGCGACCCAGGCGCGGGCGAGGCCCAATTCGCCGGGTTTCCAGAGCAGTCGGCGCAGGGCGCGGCGGTTGCGGACGACCAGTGTCGGCGCGTTGGGCGGTCCCGACTGCGAGCCGTCCCAGGCGCGGATCCGGACCGGGAGCGGGGCTCCCAGTACCTGTTCCAGCAGGCTCTTCAGCCGCAGCGCGGCGTCGGCCATGGTGCACACCTCCGTGACAATCGATCCCGGAATGTCCAGCACCACGTAAACACCTGCGGGGCCCGGCCACAGTCCCCCACGCGCGTTATGGCTGAGGAAAAACTGTCGTGCGAACGCCGAGGGACCTCCCGCACCACGGATGGCGGGAGGTCCCTCGGGTGGATCGGTGACCGGGGAGGGTCAGGAGGCCTTGGCCTTCTCCTCGGACTTCTCGGTCTTGCTCGCGGCGGCGACCGGCGCCGGCTTGGCGGCCTCGTAGAACTCCTCGCGCGGAGTCTCCAGGGCGCCCAGGGCGACGACCTCGCGCTTGAGGAACATGCCGAGGGTCCAGTCGGCGAAGACGCGGATCTTGCGGTTCCAGGTCGGCATGGCCAGACCGTGGTAGCCACGGTGCATGTACCAGGCGAGACGGCCCTTGAGCTTGATCTTCATCTTGCCCATGACGATCATCGCGACGCCCTTGTGGAGGCCGAGACCGGCCACCGCGCCCTTGTTGGCGTGGCTGTACTCCTTCTGCGGGAAACCCCGCATGCCGGAGACCACGTTGTCGCCGAGGACCCTCGCCTGACGCAGCGCGTGCTGGGCGTTCGGCGGGCACCAGGCGTTCTCGACGCCGGCCTTGCGGGCGGCGACGTCCGGGACCTGGGCGTTGTCGCCGGCGGCCCAGATGTAGTCGGTGCCCTGGACCTGGAGCGTCGGAGCGCAGTCGATGTGACCGCGGGGGCCGAGCGGCAGGCCGTAGCGGGACAGGGCCGGGTTCGGCTTGACGCCGGCGGTCCAGACGATGGTGTTGGAGTCGACCTCGAGGCCGTTCTTCAGCACCACGTGGCCGTCGACGCAGGAGTCCATGGAGGTGGAGAGGTAGACCTCGACCCCGCGGGCCTCCAGGTGCTCCTTGCCGTACTGGCCGAGCTTGGGGCCGACCTCGGGAAGGATCTTGTCTGCGGCGTCGACGAGGACGAAGCGCATGTCCTCGCGGGACACGTTCTTGTAGTACTTGGCCGCGTCCCGGGCCATGTCCTCGACCTCACCGATGGTCTCCGCACCGGCGAAGCCGCCGCCGATGAAGACGAAGGTGAGCGCCTTGCGGCGGATCTCGTCGTCGGTGGTGGAGTCAGCCTTGTCGAGCTGCTCGAGGACGTGGTTGCGCAGGCCGATGGCCTCCTCGATGCCCTTCATACCGATGCCCTGCTCGGCGAGGCCGGGGATCGGGAAGGTGCGGGAGACCGCGCCGAGTGCGACGACCAGGTAGTCGAAGGGCAGCTCGTACGCCTCGCCGACCAGCGGGGAGACCGTGGCGACCTTGCGGTCCTGGTCGATGGTGGTGACCCGGCCGGTGAGGACCTCCGCCTTGGGAAGCACGCGCCGCAGCGGGACGACGACGTGACGCGGGGAGATGCTGCCGGCGGCGGTTTCGGGGAGGAAGGGCTGGTAGGTCATGTACGACCGGGGGTCGACGACCGTGACGGTCGCCTCGCCGTAGCGCATCTTCTTGAGGATGCGCCGAGCTGCGTACAGGCCTACGTACCCACCGCCTACTACGAGGATCCTGGGACGCTCCGTGGTGCTCATGCCATCGAGTATCCACCCGCCCCTAGGGGGTCGCTCGTGCGCCCCTTCACAAGCTCTTGCCGGGTGTGTGCTATCCTCCGCGGCTCGCGTGATCCACATCATGATGACAAGTGGGAACCGGTGTGCACGGTGACCCGTTGTCAATGCCGCGTGAGCTGCCTCTCTGGGTCGCCGACCCCCCTGCGAGCCCTCGCTCGAGCCCCTCTCCGGCGCCGCTCCGGAACACCCTCATACCATGCTTCTGAACGCGTTCAAAGGCCTATTGGGCCCCCAGAAGGGTCAACCGGACCCTTCTCGTCGCCCTGGAGTGCCGAATTCCTTGTGAAGAACTTCACGAACTTTTCCGGCGGGGTGCCTCCGAGGGGTTCATCCGAACCCCTCGGACGCGCTCATCCGTGATACATGCCTGCTCAGAAGGGGCCTACACCGCGGAGAACGCGATGCCGTCGAGGATGTCGTGTTCACTCACCACGACCTCCTCGGCACCGATTCGCTCCATGATCGTCAGGAGGACGAGGGCGCCCGCCGCGATCACGTCCACGCGCCCCGGGTGCATGGAGGGGATGGCCGCGCGTTCGGCGTGGGTGGAGTGGAGGAGCCGGTCGGTGATCTCGCGGACCGTGTCGCGGGAGACGCGGGAGTGGTGGATGACGGACGAGTCGTACTCGGGGAGGTCCTGGGCGATCGCCGACACCGTCGTGACGGATCCGGCGAGACCGACCAGGGTGCGCGCCTCGCGCAGGGGCACGGTCTCCTCGGCGAGATCCAGGGCCGCCTCGATGTCGGCCCGCATCGCGGCGATCTGCTCCTCGGTGGGCGGGTCGGCGACCACGCCGTCCCGCACGAGGTGCCGCTCGGTCATCCGTACGCAGCCCACGTCGACCGAGCGCGCCGCGCGCACGTGGTCGTCGCCGACGACGAACTCCGTCGAGCCGCCACCGATGTCCACCACCAGGTAGGGACGGGACAGGTCGTCGCGGCCCGCCAGCTCCTTCGTCGCCCCGGTGAAGGAGAACTCGGCCTCCTGGTCGCCGGAGATGACCTCGGGTTCGACGCCCAGGATGTCCACCACGCCGCGCACGAACTCGTCGCGGTTGGAGGCGTCCCGGGAGGCCGACGTGGCCACGAACCGCACCTTGCCCGCGCCCAGTTCGCGGATGACCTCCGCGTACTCGCGGCACGCCGCGAACGTGCGCTCCAGCGCCTCGGGGGCCAGCCGGCCGGTCCGGTCCACGTCCTGGCCGAGCCGAACGATCGTCATACGCCGGTCGAGCTCCAGCAGTTCACCCGTGGCGGGGTTGACGTCCGCGACGAGGAGCCGGATGGAGTTCGTACCGCAGTCGACGGCGGCGACCCGGCCGAAACCGTCGGGAACGAGCGGGGTGTCCGCGAAGAAGCCGCTGCGGGCCTCGGCGGGGTCGGAGACCGTGCCCTCCTCGCCCGGGTGCTCGTCCGCCGGGTCCGGCGCCACGAGCTGCTGCACGCACGGCCCCTTGCGCCACCACTCCGGCAGCATCGCGAGCGCCTCGTCGCCCAGCGGGTTCACGCCCGGCCCCGCGGCGAGGGAGTGGCCCACCAGCACGTGCAGGCACTTGACCCGGTCCGGCATGCCGCCCGCGCTCGGGAAGCCCTTCAGGACCTCGATGGCGTCACGGCGCGCGATGTAGTCCTCGTGTGCGGCACGGTACGCGGCGGCGAGTTCCGGGTCGGTCTGCAGCCGCTCCGTCATCTCCTTCATGACGCCGTTCGCCTCCAGCGTGCCGATCGCCGAGGCGGCGCGCGGGCACGTCAGGTAGTACAGCGTCGGGAAGGGCGTGCCGTCGGGCAGACGGGGGGCCGTCTCGACGACGTCCGGCCGGCCGCACGGACACCGGTGCGCGATGGCGCGCAGCCCGCGCGGCGGGCGTCCGAGCTGCTGCTTGAAGGCCTCGACGTCCGCGTCGGTGGGCTCGGTGCGCGGAGTGGTCGGCGGGGGCGTTTCCATGCCTGTCTTTCTATCGGGTCTACCGGTCCATCGGGCCTACCGGCCCATTGGGTCTACCGGTCTCACTGGTCGGAGGCGTCGGACTTGTCGACCCCGTCCCAGACGTTGGAGTACCAGGGGCGGTCGGCCGCCACCAGGTCGGCGTGTGCCTGCTTGGCCGCGGCCGGGTCGATCACGATGTACCCGGTCTCGCCGGGCATCACATAGTGCAGCCGCTGCCGGATCTGCTGCTCCGCGTACGCGTCGTCCTGCCAGCGCGCCTTGAGGTCGCGCAACTGTTCGACCCGCTGCTTGGCCTGCGCCTTCTCCCGCTGCAGATCGGCGACCTCGGCGCGCTGGGAGACGTACTGCCTTATCGGATAGGCGAGGGCCACGATCAGCGAGCACAGGACCAGGGCGAGCAGGGCCGCCCGGCTGGTCAGGCGGGAGCGGCGGGCCTGCCGCTTGGTCTGGGAGCGGTAGACACGGGCCGCCGTCTGCTCACCGAGCAACCGGATCCTGGTCGCGGTGGAGAAACGGTCCCGGTCCTTCACGGCCATGTCCCCGCGCCTCCCGTTTCACACGTGCGTACGTCCCCGCACACGGTACGGGACCGAGTACGGGGACGTACGTACGACTGGCTAAGGCTTAACCCGGGAAGGCCCAGCCCTTGAAGGTTCAGCCCTTGAAGGTTCAGCCCTTGAAGCGGGGGAAGGCCGAGCGGCCCGCGTACACCGCCGCGTCGTCGAGGATCTCCTCGATGCGCAGCAGCTGGTTGTACTTGGCGACGCGCTCGGAGCGGGCCGGGGCGCCGGTCTTGATCTGGCCGCAGTTGGTGGCGACGGCCAGGTCGGCGATGGTGACGTCCTCGGTCTCGCCGGAGCGGTGGGACATCATGCACTTGAAGCCGCTGCGCTGGGCCAGCTCGACGGCGTCCAGGGTCTCGGTCAGCGAACCGATCTGGTTGACCTTGACCAGCAGGGCGTTGGCGGCGCCCTCGTCGATACCGCGGGCGAGGCGCTCGGGGTTGGTGACGAACAGGTCGTCGCCGACGAGCTGGACCTTGTCACCGAGCTTCTCGGTGATGGTCTTCCAGCCGTCCCAGTCGTCCTCGAACAGCGGGTCCTCGATGGAGACGAGCGGGTACGCCGCGACGAGCTCGGCGTAGTAGTCGGTCATCTCGGCGGCGGAGCGCTCCTTGCCCTCGAAGAGGTAGGAGCCGTCCTTGTAGAACTCGGACGCGGCGACGTCGAGCGCCAGGGCGATCTGCTCGCCGGGGGTGTAGCCGGCCTCCTTGACGGCCTCGAGGATGAGGTCGAGGGCCTCGCGGTTGGAGCCGAGGTTCGGGGCGAAGCCGCCCTCGTCGCCGAGGCCGGTGGCCAGGCCCTTGCTCTTCAGGACCTTCTTGAGGGTGTGGTAGACCTCGGTGCCCCAGCGCAGCGCCTCGGAGAAGGACTCCGCGCCGATCGGGGCGATCATGAACTCCTGGATGTCCACGTTGGAGTCGGCGTGCGAGCCGCCGTTCAGGATGTTCATCATCGGCACCGGCAGCAGGTGCGCGTTCGGGCCGCCCAGGTAGCGGAAGAGGGGGAGGTCGCTGGCCTCGGAGGCGGCGTGGGCGACGGCGAGCGAGACGCCGAGGATGGCGTTGGCGCCGAGCGAGCCCTTGTTGTCGGTGGCGTCCAGGTCGAACATGGCCTGGTCGATCAGGCGCTGCTCGGTGGCGTCGTAGCCGACCAGCTCCGGGCCGATCTGCTCGATGACGGCCAGGACGGCCTTCTCGACACCCTTGCCCTGGTAGCGGTTCGGGTCACCGTCGCGGAGCTCGATGGCCTCGAAGGCGCCGGTGGAGGCGCCGGAGGGGACGGCGGCACGACCCGTGCTGCCGTCGTCGAGGCCGACCTCGACCTCGACCGTGGGATTGCCTCGGGAGTCCAGGATTTCCCGGGCTACGACGACGTCGATGGACGGCACGAGCATCTCCTTCATGGGATGTGACGCTGGAAGTGCGGGGCCCGTGGGCCTTGCGACTAGAGCCTAACCGCCCCCGGGGCATCGGCAGCCGACCGACCGCCTCGTGGACAGGCTGACGGTACACATTGTTCCCGGCTGGAACAAAGGGCGGTACGGGGATTGCGGGCGAAGGACGGGCAAAGAAAAACCCCGCCCCGGTGCGTACGGGGGAACACGCACCGGGGCGGGGAGCCCGTGGGGACGGGGGGCCCTCACGTGTCCTCCACTGTGGAGGACACGGCTATGAGGACGCTTTGGTTCGGCTGGGGTCCGCGTAGGACCTCGGCTCGAGCCCGCGTATCACTTCAGGTGAAGCTGCTGGCCCGGGTAGATGAGGTTGGCGTCCTGGACGATGTCCTTGTTCAGCTCGAACAGCTTCTCCCAGCCGCCCGCGACCTTCTGCTTCGTGGCGATCGAGCTGAGGGTGTCGCCCGTGACGACCTTGTACTCGCCGTCGCCCTTCTTGACCTTCTTGCCGGTCGGGGTGGTGACGGTCTTCTTGGCGGCCGGGCGCTCGGAGGAGCGGGAGGCCTGCTGCTCGCTCGAGCGGGTGCTGGTGCCGCTGTCGTTCGAGGAGCTGCTGCCGGAGGAGCCGCTGCTGGAGGAGCCGCTGCCGGACGAGGTGTCGGTGCTGCCGCTGGAGGAGGCGCCGGACAGGCCCTTGCCGCAGACCGGCCAGGCACCCTTGCCCTGGGAGGCGAGGACCTTCTCGGCGACGGCTATCTGCTGCGCCTTGCTGGCCTGGTTGGCCTGGGAGGCGTACTGCGTGCCGCCGTACGCGGCCCAGGTGGAGGCGGAGAACTGCAGGCCGCCGTAGTAGCCGTTGCCGGTGTTGATGGACCAGTTGCCGCCCGACTCGCACTGGGCGACCGTGTCCCACTCGGAGGCGGTGGCGGCGGAGGCGTTGCCGGCCGCCATCAGCGGGGCGGCGACGGCGGCGCCGGTCACACCGGCGATGGCGATGGCGCGAGTGGTCTTGGACGGACGACGGTGCTTGCCCTTGCCGGAAAACAGCATGGTTGGATCCCCTCACCGACGCCTGCGAGGTGAGCTGTCGGGTTCGGGCCGGTTGAGTTGCCCGGCCGCACCTCTCACGAGGCGCGGCTTCACCCCAAGCCGGATCCGGTCTCAATGTCCGGGCCCGGCACTTACCTTGGGTCCCCCGCTCCTGCCTACGGCGCTTGACGCGACGACTGTTCCCGTACGGCCGCTGGCAGGATTCGGCGTTGCGGCAGCCGGGGCTCACGTTGGCGAGCGGTCATGACCGTAGACACGTGATCCACGGAATTTCAAAGACGATCAGGGCTTCTGAGACTCATCCCACACTTTCACCAAAGCGGACATTTTGTGTGAAGTGTGGCGCTAACTCCCGCCGCTTTTCGCCCTATTCAGCCCCGACTCGAAGGGTCTGACCGGCGGAGATGTTGTTCGGGTCGGCGCCGATCGCCTGCCTGTTCTCGGCATAGAGGGCAGACCACCCGCCGTCGAGGCCAAGGGAGTCGGCGATGGACGCCAGGGTGTCACCGGGGCGGACGGTGTAGGCGTGACGGCCGGAGGAGGCCGTCTTGGCCCCGCCGTCCGTGGTCTCGTCGGCACTGCCGCCGCGGTGACGGCCGGTGCCGGTGTCCACGGAGCCGGTCACGGAGCCGGTGTCCACAAGGCTCCAAGAACCCGCACCCTGCTGCACATTGTCCGACTCGTCGGACTTGTCGGATGCGGGGCCTTCCGCGGGCGAGCTTTCGGGGCTCCGTGAGTTCGTCGCGCCGGAATCGGCGGACGAATCGGACTTTGCGGAGTTATCCGACTTGGAGGGAGAAGAGGGCGAGGGGGGCGAAGGGGACGGTTCCGTGGAGGATCCGGTCGCAGAGTCGTCGGGGGTACTGGACGCACCCGAGGACTCATCGGATGTTCCGGAGGAGTCGGAAGAATCCGACGAATTGGACGATCCAGATGAGCCAGATGCGCCGGATGAGCCAGATGCGCCGGACGAATTGGACAGACCTCGGGAGGGCACGTCGTCGGCCACACCCGTGTCGACGTCGGCCGAGCCCGAGTCCTTTCCGAGTCCGGTGAGCAGTCCGCAGGTGGGCCAGGCGCCGGGGCCCAGGTCGTCGAGGATCTTCTCGGCGACGGTTATCTGCTGGGAACGGCTGGCCTTGTCGGCGCTGGAGGCGAACTCGAGGCCGCCGTACTTCTCCCAGCGCTCCTGGTTCAGGTGCAGGCCGCCGTAGAACCCGTTGCCCGTGTCGGCGCTCCACGCTCCGCCGGTCTCGCAGTCGGCCACCTTGTCCCACGTCGTGCCGTCGGCCGCACTGGCGCCGGTGGCCCCGAGCAGCGGGATGGCGATGGCGGAGCCGGTCACCCCGGCAGCGACGAGGAGAGCCGGAGCCTGGCGAGGGCGACGGTGGCGACCGTTCCCGGAGAGCATGCGGTGACCTTTCGCGAGACAGCACGTACCCACGCGGCGGGTGAAGCCGAGTCGCCGCGTTGACGAGTGAACGTACCGACAGCCGATCACTTGTCACAAGTTAATGCCGCGTAGATCACGTGAAGATCACAGAGTTGAAGGCATGTCACCTTGATGTATCGGGTACACAGCGCACTCGCCCGGTCACCATGAGGGCGTGAACTCCACCGGCAGCGTGCGCAGTCCCCGCATGATGAGTCCGCCCCGCCACCTCAAGTCGGCCGGATCCCCGCCAAGTCGCAGGTCGGGAAGCCGGGTGAGCAGCGTGGCGAGCGCGGTCTGCCCCTCCAGACGGGCCAGCGGCGCGCCGAGACAGTAGTGGATGCCGTGCCCGTAACCGAGGTGCTGGTTGTCACGCCGTCCGAGGTCGAGGACGTCCGGCTCCGCGAACCGCTCCGGATCCCGGTCCGCGGCGGCGAGTACGACGAGAACGGGGTCCCCGGCCGCGATGTCCTGCCCGCCGATGCTGAGCGGCTCGGTGGCGAACCGCCAGGTCGCGAGCTCCACGGGACCGTCGTAGCGCAGGAGTTCCTCGACGCCGGTCTCGAGGAGGTCGGTGTGCCCGGCGGTGAGGGAGTCCTGCAGGCGGGCCCGTTGTTCGGGGTGGGTGAGGAGGGCGTAGGTGCCGTTGCCGATAAGGTTGACGGTCGTCTCGAAGCCGGCGAACAGAAGGATGAACGCCATCGCGGCCGCCTCGTTCTCGGTGAGGTGCTCGCCGTGGTCGGAGGCGCGGATGAGGCCGGAGATGAGGTCCTCGCCGGGCGCGGCCGTGTCCGGGAGGGCCTCGCGCTTGCGGTGGATGAGGTCGGCGAGGTAGCCGCGCATCTTCTTCACGGACCGCGCGACCCCGCCGCGCGGGCCTCCGCCGTGCCGGATCATCATGCCCGCCCAGTCCCGGAAGTCGTCCTGGTCCTCGCGCGGGACGCCGAGCAGGTCGCAGATCGCGTAGATGGGCAGGGGGAACGCGAACTCGTGGATGAGGTCGGCCGAGCCCCGGCCGGCGAACTCGTCGATGAGGTGGTCGGTGAGCTCCTGCACCCGCGGGGCGAACTCGGCGACCCGGCGCGGTGTGAAGGCCTTGCTGACGAGCCGTCGGAGCCTGGTGTGGTCCGGGGGGTCGATGTTGAGCAGATGCGTCATCAACTCGGCCTTGCGCTCACCGGGAATGCCGGTTTTGCCCTTGGCGTGCGCGGGTTCGTCATGATGCGCCGGGTTCTTGCTGAGCCGCTGGTCGGCGAGGGCTTGCTTCGCGTCGACGTACCGGGTGACCAGCCATGCCTCGACCCCGCTGGGGAGTTTCGTCCGGTGCACGGGGGCGTGCTCGCGCAGCCAGGCGTAGGCGGGGTAGGGGTTGGTGGCGAACTCCCAGGTGAAGAGGTCGGGGGCGGGAGCTGGGGGCTGGGGGTGGTTGGTCACTCCTTGACGGTAGCTGGCTTTTCGGCCATCTCCGCCAGGGCCTTCTTGGCGGCGGGGTGGCCCATGTCGGCGGCTTTGCGGTACCAGAAGGCGGCTCTTTCGGGATTGCCCTGCTTTTCGCGGAGGACCGCCAGCCGGTAGGCGCCGTAGGGGTCACCCATCGCGTAACCCTCGTGGTACATCGCTCTGGCGTCGTCGAGGTTGCCCAGTTCCTCCATGACCATGCCGAGATTGGTGGCGTAGACCGGGTGGTGGAGGCGGAGCGCGAACAGCTCTCCGGCATCCTGCATGGAAGGGGACACCGGGCTTGTGGCGGCCTTCAGCAGCTCGGCCGCGCGCTCGTCACCCGCGTCCGCGGCTCGCCGCAGCCAGATCGGTCCCGCCGCGCGCGGTCCCCAGGTCAGCGCGTACAGGCCCATGCTCCTGGCGATGCCGGTGTGCCCCGCCTCCAGCGCGTCCCAGTAGTACGTCGCCGCCTCGTCGTCGTCCCCTCTGCCGTACAGCAGATCCCCGAGGTGCTCCCCGGCCTCGCCGTCGCCCCCGTCCGCGGCCTTCCGCAGCCAGTGCTCGGCCAGCATGAGGTGGGCCTTCCCGAGGAGCCGGCTCGCCTTTCCGTCCGGATACCGCTCCGCCGCCGTCCGCAGATACGGCAGCGCGTCCTCCGCCTTCTCCCGCGCCAGCAGCAGCTCGCCCACGTGCCCGGACAGCTCCCCCTTCCCCGCGTCCACCGCCTTGCGCAACCACTCCAGTGCCTCGGCCCCCTCGCTCAGGAGACCCATCATGTGCATGGAGTCGGGGTCGCCCTCCTCGGCCTTGGGGGCGAAGAAGGCGCCGGCGGTCCTACGGACGTTGCGGTGCACGTCCGCGTCGGAGCGCGTCCCGTCCAGCGCGCAGCGCCAGACGGCGAGCGGCACCGGCTTCGACGAAGGGTCCCGCAGGACGTCCGCGACCAGTGAGCCGTACGGTCGCCACGTGTCGCCGCTCTCGCCCCGCACCAGGAGCCCGGTCACCCCGCGCCGCTCCTCGGCCGCCCAGGCCAGCGCGTCCTCCGGTGACTCCCTCTCCGGCAGCCCGTGCACATACCCCGGCCCGTAGCAGCCGCTCGCCGCTTCCACGAGTTCGCGCGGTATGCCCCCGGTGACCCCGCAGCGCACGAGGTCGATCGCGGCCCGTACCACCAGGTGACCGCGCGGATGAGGGCTGTTGGAGTAGGTGGCGCGGTGCCACATCTCCCAGAGCTCGGGGCCGATGGCGAGGTACTGGGTGACACCGCTGTCACCGCACCAGCGGAGGGCGTCGACGAGCCGGGCGTCGTCGGTCACGTCGGCGAGCCGTACGAGCTCCGGCTCGCTCCAGCGCGAACTCAGCCGCACCAGCCGGGCTGAGCTCAGGAGATCGGACGCCGGTTCGCTACCGAACCGGTGATTCCCGTACTCCTCGTCGCTCATCGTGGCCACCACGGGTACGCCGAGCCGCTTCAACTCGTCCAGCAGCACCAAGTCCAGCCCTTGGTCTCCGACGTGGCGTTCCAGTCGGTCCAGCCACAGGACGTACGGGCCCTGGCAGTCGCGCAGGAGCCTGGGAAGGGCACGGAGGTCCGTGCCGGGCGGGGGTGCGTAGACGCGGGTGTTCAGCTCCAGGTTGTCGAACATGGCCGTCCACGCGGTCCGTGACTTGCCCGTCAGGGGGCCGCCGGTGATCACGAGCAGACCGTCCCGTTCGCGCCACCCCTGCAGGGCCTCGTCCACGTCCCGCGTCACGTAGAACGCGAGCCCGGACTCCTCCCCCAGTCGCCGTGTCTGCCGCACCCCGAGCGTGACCGGGTTGACCTCTTCGAGGGTCGGCCAGCTGTCGGGGTCGGGGAGCCCGGCACCGGGCCGTGCCCCGTAGTTGTACTGCTTCCCGATGACCTGCCCGCGGAACGTGCCGCCCCGGAAGTCGAGGTGATCGCCCGTCACGGGCGACTCGTTGACGGTGGTCGGATTGATGGAGCCGACTTGGATGAGGTTGCCGGAGACGGTGGTGGAGGAGACGGCGTTGGTGACGTCGGCCGACCGCCTGTTGAACCGACTCATGATGTTGACGAGTTCGGTCGCTGCGCGATCGCCGCTTGCGGAAGAGAGAACCATGCCGAGAAGTCGGCGCCACTTTTTCCTGATCTTCTCGGGGCTCTCCGCCCCGGGGGCGTCCCACTCGAAAGCGCGGAGGTCGTCCGCCTCTCGGCGTCGTCCATGGCGCTCGAACCATGCCGCGAACGCATACCGTATCGACTCCCCGTCCGCCGTCGGCAGCCCCTCCCAGAGGACCCTCGCAGCAACCGTCGCCAGCGCCTCCGACTCCCGATCCACCCAAGCCCCCTGACCACTCGCGCGTCCCTGAGCCAACGGTACTCATCCGGGCGGCCCGTTGGGTCAGTCCTCCGCAGCCCGTATCGCGTCCCGGTAAGCCCGCGCCGCCGCCCGCAACGCCGCCTCGGGATCCGCGCCCTCCGCCTCCGCTCGTACGGCCATCGCCAGCAGCTCGTAGCCGACGCCCTCGCCCTGGGGAAGCGGGACGTCGAGGCCCGCGGTGCGCACGCGGGACGCCAGCTTCGCCGCGAGGGCCAGGCCGGGCTGACCGAGGGGGATGCCCTCCGTCACTGACGTGCGCTGCTTCTCGACGGCCTTCGTGCGCAGCCAGTGTTCCTTGACCTCCTCCGGGGTCGTCGCGGTCTCGTCGCCGAAGACGTGGGGGTGGCGGTGGATGAGCTTGGTGACGATGGTGCCCGCGACGTCGTCGATGGAGAAGGGCGTGTCGGGGTCCTCCTCTGCGATGCGGGCGTGGAAGACGACCTGGAGGAGGACGTCGCCCAGTTCCTCGCGGAGTTCGTCGCGGTCGCCGTCCTCGATCGCCTCGACGAGCTCGTACGCCTCCTCGATGCCGTACTTCGCGAGGCCCTTGTGGGTCTGCTGGGACGACCAGGGGCATTCGGCGCGGATGCGGTCCATGACCTGGACGAGGTCGAGGAGGCGGGCGCCGGGCAGGTCGTAGGAGGCGGGGAGCAGTTCCAGCTCCGGCATGTGGACGCGTCCGGAGCCGGCGAGGCGGGCGAGGCCGTCCGTCAGGGTCGGTTCGCCCTCGCCGGTCGCCACGACGACCACCGTGCGGTCGCCGGCACAGGCGTCGACCAGGTCCTCGGCGGTGGGGGACGCCTCGCCGACCGCTATGCCGGCCTCGCGCAGGTAGGGCAGCTGCGGATGCGCGCCGTCCGCGCACAGCACCTGGTCGGCCGCGTGCAGCGCCTGCCAGGCGGGCCAGGCCAGCAGGCCGGGGGCGACACGGTGCGAGGTGGTGAGCAGGACGATGCGGCCGGAGGCGGCTTCGGGGCTGTCGGGGCTGGATGTGTTCACGCTTCGAACGTAACCCACGCCACGGACAGGGCCCGGAGGTTATCCACAGGCAGGGTGACGTGGAGTGATCGTACGATCATCAACCCTCCAGATTGATGTCACGCCGACTGCTGCGACCCCGCCGCCGAAACCTCCCGCACCCACGGCGTCTTCCCGTCGACCCTGCTGACCTTCTGCACGTCCCAGCTGCCGTAGCGCGGGTTGAGGTCGACGTCGAGTTCCTCGGATGCCTTGGACAGGGCCTTCCAGAAGGCGGGCTGGCTGGTGTCGGTGCCGAGCTGCGTGGCGAGCTTCTGGGCCTCCAGCTGGAGGCGGAGGTTCTCGTCGAGGCGCTGCGGCGGGATCCCGTACTGCTGGAGCCAGGCCGCCTCCAGGCCCTTGGCGCCGCCGGCCTGCCCCTCCAGGCCGGCCCGCATCCGCTGGACCTCGTTGCGGCTGACGGTGAGGCCCGCGTCCTGCGCGGCACGCTGGAGGACCCGGTCGAGGACCATGCCGTGCAGGGTGTCGCGGGTGAGGGTGCCGGACTGGGCGATGGCCTGCGCGTACTGCGCGTCGTCACGCACCGCGGCGCGCTGGGCCGAGCGCACCTCGTTCACCCGGCTCTCCAGTTGCGCGACGGTGATCCGCTGGCCGCCCACGATGGCCGCCGCGCCGGGATGCGCATCGTTTCCGCAGGCGGTCAGGAGGGGTGCCGACGCGACGATCGCGGCGGACAGGAGGAGCGCGGTGCGACGGCGGCGGTGCAAGGAAACCTCCCGAGGAGATTGTGCGACGGTGCACAAAGTCTTGCGGTGATCGATGTTAGGCAGTGGTCCAGCTCTGGCCAACCCATTCGACCAACGATTCACCACGACTTCCGGCACCGCCGCGCGCCCCGCCCTCGGGAAGGGCCGTGACGGGAACGGCGGGGAGGCCCGTCAGCCGGTGATCGCCACCGGTCCGTCCCACGCGTCCCGGTCCACGGTGATCGTGTAGCCGCCCAGCGTCTCCTTGCTGTTGACCATGTACTGGTGACCCCGGCTGTGGTTGGTGAACTGGGTCGCCCCGAACGGCCAGTCCGCGGTGGTGGTGTTCTGCTTGTCCCACAGCGCGTACCAGAGGTTGCCCGGCAGGTCCGTCTTGTCGGTGGCGTTCGCGATCGCCTTCGCGCTGGAGCTGGTGAAGCCGTAGTAGCCGCTGCGGTAGGTCTTGGCGCGCAGCGCCTTGTCGAAGGCGCGCACGTACGTCAGCACGGCGTCGTTGCACGACTTGTTCGTGATGTCGTACGACTCCATGTCGAGGTAGACCGGGCTGCCGGCCTTGATGCCGAGGGCGGAGGACTTGGCGACCGCGTCGGCGGCGTCGCTCGCGCCGAGGGAGGCGGCGGTGGAGGCGGTGATCTTCTCGGGGCTGGAGCCGGTCTGGCAGGGCGGCTGGGCGCCGACGTAGAGCGGGATGAGCTTCCAGCCGACAGTGCTGACCGACTTCACCCAGGACGCGGTGAGGTTGGGCTGGGAGCAGCCGCGGTTCTTGCCGCCGACGTAGACGGCGGCGGCGCCGTAGAAGCCGGTGTGCCAGGCCTTCATCGCGGACAGGGAGGGCGCGGCACAGGTGTCGAAGGCGCGGCCGGTGTAGGTGCGCTGTGCGGGCCACGTGGTCGCCGCCATGGAGGTCTGCGCGGCGATGCCCGCTCCGGCGACGACGGCGGCACCGGCCACCGCCCACGTGATGTATCTGCGCTTCTTCGACTGACGATGGCTGGACACGCGAGAACCCCACCCTGGTTGTGCTGGTTGTTGCGAAACGGATCGCAACCTAACCAGCACCCCTACCGGATTCGGGAAACTCCGTCCCCAGGGGTCCACAAGATTCGTTCATGGCACAGCAAAATCTACCCGCGCACCTGTCCCAGCCACTCAAGGGTCCGGCGGACCTCCGTCGCGAGCGGGTGTCCGGGGCCCTGCAGCCGGTCCACGTCGTGCAGCAGCCGGACCAGGGTGTCGTGGGCGGCGGCGCGGTCGCCGAGGGCGAGGAGCAGGTGGCCGATGCGGCGGCGGACGTCGAGGGCGAGTTCGGGGTCACCGGCGACGTACTGGTTCTCGTAGTACGGCAGCAGCGCGCGGTACTCGGCGAGCGCCGCCGCGGGTTCGCCGAGCTGTTCGAGGCACTGGGCGGCGTCGAAGCGGAAGCGCAGGGACTGCGGGTCGGCCTGGCCGGCCTCGGCGGCGCGCTCGTCGGCGAGGCGGCGCAGTTCGGGCAGCGCGCGCCGGTACTGGCCGTCGTCCATGAGCGTGGCCGCGTACTGCTTGCGCAGGGTGCGCACGACCGGGGAGTGCTCGCCGTGCTGTTCGGCCGCGGCGGGCAGGATCGCGCCGAGGATGTCGACGGCCTGGGTGATGCGGCCCTCGCCGAGCAGGCGCTTGACCTCGTCGACGGCGGCCGCGACGTCCGGCTTGTCCGCCGCGGGCGCCACGGGGGCGGCCTGCGGCTGGGGCGCGGGCGTGCGCGCGCGGTCCGGCCAGGGGGCGTGCGGGCGGAGGAAGGGGCGCGTGGGGTCGAGGGGTGCCCCGGTGGGCGTGCCGCGCGCGGGCAGGAGCAGCTCCAGGTGCTCGTACACCTCCTGCGCGGAGGCGGGCCGGTGCTGCGGGTCCTTGGCGAGCAGGCGCAGGACCAGCGCTTCGAGCGCCTCGGGGACTTCGGGGCGGGTACGGCGCACGGGCAGCGGCGGCTCGTACAGGTGCCGGTGCAGCACGCCGAGCGCCGTGGAGCCGGAGAACGGCACGTCGCCGCTGAGCAGTTCGTGCAGCAGCACCCCGAGCGCGTACAGGTCGGTGTACGGGCCGACCGCGCCGCCCATGGCCTGTTCCGGGGCCATGTACGCGGGCGAGCCGATGGGCGAACCGGTGTGCGTGAGGCGGGTGGTGTCGGTGTCCATGACGGAGGCGACGCCGAGGTCGAGGACGGTGACCGTGCCGTCCTGCTTCACCATCACGTTGCGCGGCTTGAGGTCGCGGTGGACGATCGGCACGGCGTGCACGGCGCTCAGCACGGCGCACAGTTGCGCGGCGACCGCGACCGCCCACTGCCACGGGTACGGGTCGTGTTCGGCGAGGTGGTCGGAGAGGTCTGCGCCGTCGACGTACTGCATGACGAGGAACAGCTCCTCGCCCTCGCTGCCCGCGTCGTGCACGGTCACCAGGCCGGGGTGGTCGACCTGCGCGGTCACCCGGCACTCGCGCACGAAGCGGCGGCGCAGTTCGTCGGCCTCCTGGCCCGCCACCTTGTCGGGGCGCAGCAGCTTCACCGCGACGCGCCGGTCGAGGCGCCGGTCGTAGGCCGTCCAGACCTGGCCCATGCCGCCCTGCCCGATGAGCGTGGCCAGTTCGTACCGGCCGGCGACGACGCGTCCTGTCGCCACGGTCACCTTCCGCCCTCGCTGTCGCCACCCGGCCGGCTGTCCTGCTGGCGCAGGTAGTCACTGAGCTCGTCGAGCTCCGCGCGCACCTGGTCGATCCGGGCGGGCGCGGGACGCTGGGGCGGCGCGGGGGCGGGTATCGGCGGCTGCGGCACCGGGGTGTGGTGCGGCGGCTGGGGCGCGGATGTTCGGGGCACCGGGGGCGGGGTGTGCGGCGCGGGGGGCGGGGTGTGCGGCGCGGGGTGCAGGGTGGTCCCGGTGTACGGCGTCGTGGCCTGCGGGTAGCCGTACGCCGGTGGGCGCTGGGCGGCGTAGGGCCCGTAGCGGAGTTGGTGGAAGTGGCGGATGTCCGCGGCGAGGTAGTACGCGATCGCCGCGACGAGGGTGCCCAGGAGGAGCGTGATGCCCGTCCAGCCGCCCGCGGTGTGGACCTCCTCGCCTGGCTCGCTGCCCAGCAGCACCATGCTGAGGGCGTCTGTCGCCAGCACGGCCACGAACAGACCCCAGTCGAGGGACTTCCGGGTCACGATGGCCAGCCGCAGCAGCATCGTCCAGGCCAGGAAGCCGAGGCTGAAGATCGAGATCACCACGAACAGCACGCGCAGGAAGATCAGCCACCCCGTGTGGGGCGGCTGCTTCACCGGCTGCGTGTAGCCGTGGCCATGCATGACAGCTCCTGATGCCTGAGAGGGACGTACGACGCCGGCCGGCGTCCGACAACGCCGGTCCCGAGGTTGTCGCTTCGAGCGTATAGGCCGACACGGACAAGCGGTCCCGGGTTGTACCGAACCGTTGTCGTGCTGATCACTTCGCTCGACACGGACGCGCCTCAGCCAGGGGCGACCGTCCCGTCCGTCAAGCCGTCGTACATCCCGCGTACGAGCTGCTCGCCGAGGCGGCCCGCGTGGCGCAGCGCCCGCTCGAACTCGTCGAGGGCGCGGAAGCGGGCGCCGTAGCGGCGCTGTTCGTCCAGCGGGAGCCGGGGCAGTTGGAGGCGCCGCACGTCGAGGCGGGTGGCGGTGGACGCGTAGCTGCTGGCCTGACGGTTGTTGGCGGTGCCGCGCAGGAACCCGGCGAGGAACCACGGGTCGAGCGCCGCCGGATCGGGCCGCAGGAGCACGAGGTTGCGCCCCAGCGCGGCGCCCCCGGTCGCGTCGTCGATCACGCGCGCCACCGCGCCCCCGCCGAGCACCGGCAGGACGACGTCACCCGGCTCGGTGAGCACGGCCTCCTCGTCGCTCTCGGGCAGCGTCCCCGAGGGGGCCGTCCCGGCCAGGACGTCGTGGTCGGTGAGCACGGGCACGCGCGCGTGGCCGCCGTTTCCACCGGTGCGCAGCAGCAGGGCGCCCCCGCGCGCGAGTTCGCCGACGGTGGTGAGCGGCCAGCGCGCGGCCTGGGCGGCCTCGGCGGGCGGCGGGGTGAGGTCGGCGGTCAGGCGCAGCGTCTCGCCGAGGCGCTCGCGCACCGCCGTGAGCGCCTCCGCGCCGTCGGCCGCCGCGGGGGGCGGCAGATGACGGGCCGGGGCGAGGTCCACGTCGTCGTCGAGGAGTTCGATGACGGGCACGGAACGGGCCAGCCCCGGCCGCTCGTCGAGCGTCCCGGACCGGTCGAAGGCGCCCCAGGCCTCCAGTACGGCGTCCCGCACGGCCCGCCAGTCCGGTCCGCCGCGCCCCTCCGTGGCGAACTGCCCCACGTCCGCGAGCAGCACCTCCGGCTGCGCGGGCGCCTTGCCGGGCCTGCGCAGCACCCATAGGTGCAGCGGGATGTTGTACGGCGGTGCCGCCCCGACCGGCAGCGCGACGACGGCGCGCAGCGCGCCGCGGCGCAGCAGGTCGGCGCGGATGCGGCGGCCCGAGCGGCGGGAGGCGGAGGCGGGCGGCATGAGCAGGACGGCGGTGCCGCCGTCCCTCAGCCGGGCGAGCGCGTGCTGCACCCAGGCCAGTTCGGACTCGTTGCGCGCCGGGAAGCCGTACTCCCAGCGGGGGTCGTAGGCGAGTTCGTCATGGCCCCAGTTGCGCTCGTTGAACGGCGGGTGGCACAGGACGGCCTCGGCGCGCAACTCCGGGTAGGCGTCGGCGCGCAGCGTGTCGCTCGCGGCCCCGCGCACGGTCGCCCGGGTGTGCAGGGCGAGCCGGAGCACGGTGAGCGCGGCGAGGTCGGGTGCGCTGTCCTGCGCGTACAGCTCCTGGTCGGGACGGGCGGTGACCGCGCGCAGCAGGGCGCCGGTGCCGCAGGCCGGGTCGAGGACGCTGTCGGCCGGTCCGGCCAGGTCGGCCATGAGACGGGCCAGTTCGGTGGGCGTGAGCGTGTACTGGCGCGGGTTGGCGTCGAGGTGCCGGCCGATGAGGAACTCGAAGGTCTGCCGAGCGCCCATCCCGGCGGCCAGCTCCGCGACACCGCGCAGGAGTGGGGCGGAGGGGAGGAGTTCGGGTCCGGAGGGGGTGTGAACCGCTGGCTTGGTGTTCACAGAAGGCGCGGAGTTCACGGGGTTGTTCACGGGGTTGTTCACCGGGCTGTTCACGTGGCTGTTCACCGGGTTCACAGCGCCTAGGCGTGGCGCGATCACCTGCTCCAGTGCGCCCGAGAGCATCGCGGAGAGGCGCTCGTCGGAGCCGGCGCTCACCTCCAGCCAGACCGTGGGGCGGTCGTGGATGAGCAGCAGGACGCAGCCGGCGTGCGTCAGGGCGGTGACGGGGCCCTCGGGGTGTCCGGCGAGTTGCTGCCACACGCGTTCGCGCAGCGGGACCTCGGCGAGTTTGCCCTGGTGGCGCAGCCAGGCCTCGACCTCGGCAAGGGCGAAGGAGGGGCTGGTCTCAGTGCCGCCGACCGGTTTCGGGAAGTCGGCGTGACGACGGCGCCAGTTGCTGACGGCGGCGCGGCCGACGCCGGCGAGCCGTGCGATCCCGGCGGCGGTCACCTCTGTCGCGTTGTCTTGCACCCGCCCCGCTCCCCTCGTCCGGTGTGTGGCGTTCGAGCATACCGGTGAACGTGAGATCCACCGGTTCACGCCGTGTACTCGCCTTAACTTGTGAATCGTGTTGACTCGGTTCACAGCACATGTTCTCATTGACCCAGCGAACGAGCGACTGCCGGACGGAGGCAGTTGCCACGCCTCGGGGAGGGAACAGCCATGGGCATGAAGGGCAAGGTCGCGCTGGGCGCCGTCGTGGGGATCGTCGTGATCGGTGCCGTGTCGGCGAACGCCGGCGGCGGTGACGGCGGCAAGAAGACCGACGCCACCGACAAGGGCTCTTCGGTCTCCGCGCAGAAGACGCCCGGCACCAAGAAGGACTCGGGCAAGGCGGAGGCGGCCGAGAAGAAGGCCGCGTTCGAGGGGGACGGCGACTTCCAGGTCGGTACGGACATCAAGCCCGGCACCTACCGCACCACCGGCAACACCGACGACTTGTGCTACTGGGAGCGCGCCAAGGACGCCTCGGGCGAACTGGACGCGCTGCTGGCCAACGACAACGTCAGCGGCACCAGCTACGTCACCGTCCAGGCCTCCGACAAGCTCTTCAAGTCGAGCGGCTGCAACGACTGGGAGGCCGTCGGCACCAAGGCGAAGGGCTCCCCCGCCACCAAGATGGCCGGCAACGGCGGCATGTTCAGAGTCGGCGCCGACATCGCGCCCGGCACCTACAAGTCCACCGGCAACACGGACGACTCCTGCTACTGGGAGCGTGCCAAGAACGCCGAGCACGGCCTGGAGTCGATCATCGCGAACAACAACGTGACCGGCACGGCCGTCGTCACGATCAACGCCTCCGACGGCTACTTCAAGACGACCGGCTGCAAGGACTGGCAGAAGACCGCCTGACCCTCCGGCACCCGGCGGTCACCCTGGCGCCCCGCGCCCCGCGCCCCGCGCCCGACGGCACGCCACCGCATCACACGTCACCGCACCACCCCTCACTTCATCTCACCCAGTTTCACGAGTCTCACCAAGGAACTCCCATGCGTCGCACCGCACTCGCCGCCCTCTGCCTGACCGCCGTCGCCACCACGGGACTCACCGGCTGCCTGTCGGGTCAGGACAAGGCGGACGACAAGCCGAGCAACTCCAGCAACTCCAGCAAGTCCGGCCAGTCCGGCCAGTCCGGCCAGTCCGGGCGGAGCAGCCAGGCGAGCAAGCAGAAGGACCCGTTCGCCGGGCTGAGCGCCGACGAGATCGCCGAGCGGGCCATGAACGCCACCACCGGCGCCTCGTCACTGCGCTTCAAGGGCGACGTCCCCGACGACGAGACCAAGGGCACGATCCAGATCGACCTGGCCCTGAACAAGAAGGGTGAGTGCGTCGGCGCGATGAGCATGAACGGCCAGGGCAAGGCCGACCTGCTCAAGTCCGGCGACACCCTCTACATGAAGTACGACGAGGCGTTCCTGCGCGCCCAGAGCGAGGGCGAGTCCAAGTCGGACACCGACGCGGTCGTGGCCATGCTCGCCGACAAGTGGACCAAGATGTCCGCGACGGGCCAGGACGCCAAGGACATCGCGGGCTTCTGCGACCTGGACACGGTGCTGGAGGGCCCCGTGGGCGTGGACTCCGACGCCGACGACAGCAACTCCGACGCCACGGTGTCCCGGGGCAGGTCGACCACGATCGACGGCACACCCGCGGTCGTCCTGAACGCCCAGGAGGGCAAGGACCGTTACACGCTGTACGTCGCCAGCCAGGGCGAGCCGTACCTGCTGCGGATGGACAGCACCTCCGCCGACGACCCGGGCACCATCACCTTCAGCGACTACGAGGAGCCGGTCCCGGCGCAGAAGCCCACGGGCGAGATCGTGGACCTGGACGCCCTCGCAGGCTGAGCGGGCTGAACCGGCCAAGCGGACGCGCAGCGCCCCACCCGCTCAGAGCGGGTGTCGCATCCACACGTTCGGCTCGACGTACACGGCGTACCCGTGCTGTGGCTCGCACCGCACCGGTACCAGCGCGCCGGGAACCTCGATCTCGCCCTCGGTGTCGAAGGGCAGCCCCGTCCAGCGGCGCCATTCCTCCAGTGAGGCGGCGACCGTCATCGACGCCGGTGCCACACGCTCGATGGTCGCCCCGGCGCGCGCGTGGACGCGCAGCCACGGATCGTGCGGCAGCCCGTCCTTGCGTACCCGGTGGGCGTACTCCTCGATGGGTGTGCGGGGTTCGAGGTGCTTGGCGTTGGGGCGGACGGGGGCGACGACCTCACGGAAGCCGTGTGCCCGGGCGTTGTCGCGCATCGCGGAGAGCATCAGCCCGGACAGGCCGAGGCCCTGGGCGTGGGGGGCGACGACGATGGAGATGGCGCTGACGGTGTCGGGAGTGACCCCGCGGCGCAGGTCGGCGAAGGCCCACACGAGCACCTCGTCCCAGCCGCGGGCGGGCAGTTCTCCGCGGCCTTCGGCGGCCAGGGAGAACGGCACGCTGTAGGCGTGCGCGACGACCTCGCCCCGCTCGTCCTCGGCGAAGAGCACGTGCTCGGGGAGTTCGACCGGGATGCGACCGTAGTGGGCGTTGCCCACGAGGTCCTGGACGGTGAACTCCGGCCAGTTGTCGGCCATCCCGACGACCCGCTCAAGCGCCTCGGGCCGCTCGGCCAGGCTCGATACCTTCAACTCCATACGGCCACCGTAGGCGCGGGGTGCAACCGCGGAAAGCGGGTTTCACAGGTGCAGCGCTCAGTGGAACCGCGCCGGTGCCTTGGTCGGGTTGCCTCCGGAGGGGAGTTTCTGGTCGGGGCAGCCGGAGAGGACCTTCTCCATCGCGGCCTTCTCTGCGGCGGTGACCCACAGCCCGTACTTCTTCTTCACGGCGACCTGGGCGGCGACGTAGGTGCACCGGTAGCCCTTGTTGGGCGGGAGCCAGGTCGCGGTGTCGCCGTCACCCTTGGAGCGGTTGGTGCTCGCGTCGACGGCGAGCAGGTTGAGCGGGTCGTTGGCCAGGGCTATCCGCTTGCTGGCGTCCCAGTACTTGGCGCCCTTCTGCCAGGCGTCGGAGAGGGCGACGACATGGTCGATGTCGACCTTGCTGCGGCCGCGTCGGTACGTCACGTCCTTCCCCGAGTAGGGGTCCGACTCCAGCACCCCGTAGGAGACCTTGCAGGTGCCGCCGGTGAACTTCACCTCCTTCAGGTCCCGTTCAAGGATGTCGTCGCGGGTGTCGCAGTCGTTGGAGTCCGTGTCCGCCCAGGGGGTGCCGAACCTGTCGCGGTCGTAGCCCGTCTTGGGCGCCCGGCCCTTCACCGTCAGCGACTCGGCGGCCGCCCGGGCGGCACCCCCGTCGGCGCCCCCGGCACCGGCGCCGTCGGTCTGGTCCGCGGACCGGCCGGGGTCGGCGGATCCCGTGGTCTGTTCGGTGCAGCCGGTCATGGTGAGCACCAGCACCGCGGCGGCCGTGGCCCCGCCCCTCAGACGCATCACGGCGCGCCCCTCCCCTTGCCTGCCGGTCCGCCCCGCCTCCGCACGGGCGGGGCGGTTCCTTCCCTGCTGCCCTGGTACGGCTTCCCGCACACCGTAGCGGCCGGGCGCACGGGGGCGTTGGGGCGGTCCGGGCCACGCCGGACTCCGGTGCGCATTCTTCGTATCTCGGGCGTATCGTCGGGTGTGAGTCACCTCCGGAAGGAGCTCTGCATGGGCATCTTCGACAGGTTCAAGCACCAGGCGCGGGACAAGGCGAAGGCCAAGGACATGTCCGACGCCACGGAACGACGGATCAACGAGAAGACGGGCGGGAAGTACGAGGACCAGGTCGACGCTGCGCAGCAGAGAGCTGAGGGCACGCTCGGCATGGACCGCGACCGCGACCGGCCCGACCAGCAGTAGGCCTGAGAGCCTGCCCAGCCGTCCGCGGAGACTCGGCTCCCGTGGGCGGCTTTTTCTGTGGCAGGCTGCGCGCGCCTGCCCGGCACCGTCGGCCGGGTCCGCCCGCACCACACTGTTCACGCCACGCCACGCCACTCACACCACGCCAATCACACCTTTCCGATCCCCAGCGTCGATTCCGAAGGCAGCAGGCCGGAGCCGAGCACCGTGACCCAGTAGTCGCCGAGCAGTTCGTTGAGGCGGTCCAGGGCTTTCGGATCGAGGGACTGCCAGGGGCGGGCGGCCAGTTGGTCGGTGTCCTGTTCGACGCGGAGGCGCAGCTCGCGGCCCGTCTGCGTGGCCGTACCGTCCTGGTGGACCAGGCCCCGGGAGGCGAGGCGGTCCCGTCCGGCTGCCCATTCCTGCGCGCTCCAGCCGCGGCTGTCGAAGCGCTCGACGGAGGCGGCGCCTATCGCGGCGAAGGAGACGAGCGACTCGACCGGGTCCAGGCCGGCCACGAGGAGGGCGGCGAGGTGGCCGTCGCCTCGGTGTTCCCGCAGGATGGTCGCCGCCTGCCACAGTTGCAGGTGCGGCTCCTCGGGCCAGTCCAGCACGGCGTTGGCCGCGGCCAGCGGACGCCCGGCCGTGTCGGCCACCTCCGCCGCGCTGCGGGCGAGGGCGGCGGCCTCCGCCAGCTCGGGGCTGTCCACACGGTCGCCGAACAGCGTGCGGTACGCCCGGTCCATGCCTCGCAGCCGCGCCTCCAGCACGGCCTCGGGGCTCGCCACCGACCATGCCTGTTCCATGTGCGCGGCGACCATGGCGGGCGAGAAGCTGTAGAAGGCGGAGGTCACGACCTTGCCGTCCACAGGGCCCAACGGCGCGGCACGGAACGGGAAGTAGCTCGACCAGCGGTCCCGCGTGCCGTACCCGAGTGCCACCGCTTCCTCGAGAACTTCCGGCGCGAAGTACAGCACCGCGTGCAGGGGCTCCAGCAGATGCCAGAGCTGACGCACCCGACCGAGCTCCAGCGCGCCCGCCCTGCCCGTCTCATCCAGGATGTCCGACATGACGTTCCCCCTCGTCGTCCGACCGTCCGGCGCGGTACAGCGCGATCCCGCGCCGCCCAGCGCCACAACTTGACACTGACAAGATTGCCCGCGCCGCCCGAACTTGTCAATGCCTAGATCGTGCGTACGCTGATGCCATGAGTCGCGCGCAGCCACAGCCCGAAACCACCCGGAGCCCCGGGCGCCCGTACCACCACGGCGACCTGCGCCGCGCCATCCTGGCCGCCGCGCTCGACGTCATCGCCGCCGACGGACCGTCCGCTCTGAGCCTGCGTGACCTCGCCCGCCGCGCCGGTGTCTCGCATGCCGCGCCCGCGCACCACTTCAAGGACCGCACGGGGCTGCTGACGGCGATCGCGGCGGAGGGGTTCGGGCTGCTCGCGGCCACGATCGGCGGGGCGACGGAGCTGAAGGACGCCGGTGTGCGCTACGTCCGCTTCGCACGCGAGCACCCCGCGCACTTCCAGGTGATGTTCGCGCCGGAGCTGCTGCGCGCCGACGACCTGGAGCTGACCACCGCCCGCGCCCTCGCCACCGAAGCCCTGCGCGGGGCCGTCTCCGCCGTTCCCCCCGAGCGCCGCGGCGACGACGCGCGCCTCGCCGGCATCGCCGCCTGGTCCCTCGCCCACGGCTTCGCCACGCTGCTGCTCAGCCACAACCTCGACGACCCGGTGGGCGACCAGGACCCCGAGGAGGTCTTCCGGCACCTGGCGAGCATGCTGTTCCGCTCGCCATGACGGCCCCGACCGATCCCTACGACCCCAGCACCGACGCCAGGAACTCCCCCACCCAGCCCAGCAACTCCCGCCCGACCAGCGGCTTGCCGCCCACCTTCGCGGTCTTGGGGCGCGGTACCAGCACCTGGTGCGCGGCCGGTTTGATGACGGTGCCCGGATACAGCCGCTTGAGGCGCAGTTCCTGGGACTCGCGCAACTCCACCGGCGCGAAGCGGATGTTGTTGCCCTGGAGCACGATCTCGCCGACGCCGCAGGCGCGCGCGAGCATCCGCAGGCCGGCCACCAGCAGCAGGTTCTCCACCGGTTCGGGCAGCTTGCCGTAGCGGTCGACGAGTTCCTCGCGGACGGCCTTGATGTCCTCCTCCGAGTTGGCGGAGGCGATGGCGCGGTAGGCCTGCAGGCGCAGCCGCTCGCCGGGCGCGTAGTCGTGGGGGACGTGCGCGTCGACGGGCAGTTCGATCTTGACCTCGAGCGGCTGCTCCTCCTCGATCTCGCCGGTCTCCAGCTGGCGCCGGTAGTCCGCGACGGCCTCGCCCACCATCCGCACGTACAGGTCGAAGCCGACGCCCGCGATGTGGCCGGACTGCTCGCCGCCGAGCAGGTTGCCCGCGCCGCGGATCTCGAGGTCCTTCATCGCCACGTACATGCCCGCGCCCATCTCCGTGTGCTGGGCGATGGTCGCGAGCCGCTCGTGGGCGGTCTCCGTCAGGGGCTTCTCCGGCGGGTACAGGAAGTAGGAGTAGCCGCGCTCGCGGCCACGGCCGACGCGGCCGCGCAGCTGGTGCAGCTGGGAGAGGCCGAAGGTGTCGCCGCGTTCCACGATCAGGGTGTTGGCGTTGGAGATGTCGATGCCGGACTCGACGATCGTCGTCGACACCAGCACGTCGAACTTCTTCTCCCAGAAGTCGACGACGACCTGCTCCAGCGCCGACTCCGACATCTGCCCGTGGGCCGTCGCGATCCGCGCCTCGGGGACGATCTCCCGCAGTCGGGCCGCCGCCCGGTCGATCGACTCCACCCGGTTGTGGATGTAGAAGACCTGGCCCTCACGCAGCAGCTCGCGCCGCAGGGCCGCGCCGATCTGCTTCTCCTCGTACGGGCCGACGAAGGTCAGCACCGGGTGCCGCTCCTCCGGCGGGGTGGTGATCGTGGACATCTCACGGATGCCGGTCACCGCCATCTCCAGCGTCCGGGGGATCGGGGTCGCGGACATCGTGAGGACGTCGACGTTCGCGCGGAGCTTCTTCAGCTGCTCCTTGTGTTCGACGCCGAAGCGCTGCTCCTCGTCGACGATGACCAGGCCGAGGTCCTTGAACTTCGTCTCGGAGGAGAACAGGCGGTGCGTGCCGATGACGATGTCCACCGAGCCTTCGCGCAGCCCCTCCAGGACGGCCTTCGCCTCCGTATCGGTCTGGAAGCGGGACAGCGCCCGCACCTTGACCGGGAACTGCGAGTAGCGCTCGGAGAAGGTGCCGAAGTGCTGCTGCACGAGCAGCGTCGTGGGCACGAGGACGGCGACCTGCTTGCCGTCCTGGACGGCCTTGAAGGCGGCCCGCACCGCGATCTCGGTCTTGCCGTAGCCGACGTCTCCGCAGATCAGGCGGTCCATGGGGACCGACTTCTCCATGTCCTCCTTGACCTCGGCGATCGTGGTGAGCTGGTCGGGGGTCTCCGCGTACGGGAAGGCGTCCTCCAGCTCGCGCTGCCACGGGGTGTCCGTGCCGAAGGCGTGGCCGGGGGCCGCCATGCGCGCGCTGTACAGCTTGATGAGGTCGGCGGCGATCTCCTTGACCGCCTTCTTCGCGCGGGCCTTGGTCTTCGTCCAGTCGGCGCCGCCGAGCCGGTGCAGGGTCGGGGCCTCGCCGCCGACGTACTTGGTGATCTGCTCCAGCTGGTCGGTGGGGATGTACAGGCGGTCGCCGGGCTGGCCGCGCTTGGCGGGGGCGTACTCCACGACGAGGTACTCGCGGGTGGCGCCCTGCACGGTCCGCTGCACCATCTCGATGTAGCGGCCGACGCCGTGCTGCTCGTGGACGATGTAGTCGCCCGCCTCCAGGGAGAGCGGGTCGATGGTCTTGCGGCGACGGGCGGGCATCCGGGCGCCGTCGCGGCCGGCCGCCTTCTGGCCGGTCAGGTCGGTCTCCGTGAGCACGGCGAGCCGGAGCCCCGGGTCGACGAAGCCGTAGTCGATCGAGCCGCACGCCACGTGCACCACGGACGGGCTCAGCTGCTCCAGGTCGCCCGTCTTTGCATCAGACGCGAGGCGGGCCGCGATGCCCTCCCCGCCGAGCACCTCTACGGTTCTGGCGGCCGGGCCGTGGGCCTCGGTGACGAAGACCGCGCGCCAGCCGTCGGCGAGCCAGCCCTTGGTGTCGGCCAGTGCCTTCGCGGTGTCGCCGCGGTAGGTCTCCGGGGCGTGCATACCGAGCTTGAGCGTGTCGCCCGCCGCGTCAGCGGCAAATGTCTCCGTGAGGTCCAGGTCGGCCGCGAACGGCGACACCGACCACCACATCATCTCCAGCTCGCGCGCGCGGTCGCGGACGTCCGCGATGGACCACAGAGAGGCCGCCCCGACGTCGATCGGCGCCTCGCCGCCGCCGGCCGTGGCCGCCCAGGACGCCTGGAGGAACTCCTGGCTGGTCGCCACGAGGTCGGACGCACGCGTGCGTACCCGCTCCGGGTCGCAGACGACCGACATGGCGCCCTTCGGCAGGACGTCGATCAGCAGCTCCATGTCGTCGACCAGGACCGGCGCCAGGGACTCCATGCCCTCGACGGCGATCCCCTCGGCGAGCTTGCCGAGCAGTTCGCCCAGCTCGGGGTGCTGTTCGGCGAGGGCACGCGCGCGTGCGCGGACGTCGTCGGTGAGGAGCAGTTCGCGGCAGGGCGGGGCCCACAGGCCGTGCTCGGCGACCTCCAGGGAGCGCTGGTCGGCGACCTTGAAGTAGCGGATCTCCTCGACGTCGTCGCCCCAGAACTCGATGCGCAGGGGGTGTTCCTCGGTGGGCGGGAACACGTCGAGGATGCCGCCGCGTACGGCGAACTCGCCGCGCTTCTCGACGAGCTCCACGCGCGCGTACGCGGCGCCGGCGAGAGCCTCGACGATGGCGTTCAGGTCGGCGGTCTGGCCCGTCCTCAGGGCGACCGGCTCCAGGTCGCCGAGGCCCTTGACCTGCGGCTGGAGGACGGAGCGCACGGGGGCGACGACGACGGAGACCGGGCCGGTCTCGGGGTCGTCGGGGCGGGGGTGGGCGAGGCGGCGCAGGACGGCAAGACGACGGCCGACGGTGTCGCTGCGGGGGCTGAGGCGCTCGTGCGGGAGGGTCTCCCACGAGGGGTACTCGACGACGCCGTCCGGCGGGAGCAAGGAGCGCAGGGCGGCGGCGAGGTCCTCGGCCTCGCGGCCGGTGGCGGTCACCGCGAGGACGGGGCGGGCGGACTCGCGTGCCAGGGCGGCGATCGCGAAGGGGCGGGCCGCGGGGGGGCCGACCAGGTCGACGTGCATGCGGTTGCCGTCTGCGGCCGCCTTGATCGCTTCCGCGAGGGCGGGGTCCTTGACGACGGCGTCGAGCAGACCGTGCAGGCTCATTCGGGGGCGGCTTTCGTCCGGGGGTGGGCATCGCGGAGCGCCCGACGCGCGCTGCGGGCCGGGGGTCCATCCAGCCTACGTCGCTGACGTCGTGGCCGTCGGGGCCTGTGGACAACGCCGAGTTTCGAGGTGCGCGGCGTCGCTGTGGACGTAGCGGGGTGTTCGCCCCCTCCGCCCCTACCCGTCCCGCCCCTGGGGGCTGCCGCCCCCAGACCCCTGCTTCGGCCTGCGGCCTCGTCCTCAAACGCCGGACGGGCTGAAAAACAGACGTACCCGGCGCCGAGAACACCCCCGTGTTTCTCGGCGCCGGGCTCCCCCGTCGACCATGGCTTGTGGCGGCTGCCGCCGCTGTGGTGGCTACTCCGTCGCGATCGCGTTCAGTACGTTCATGCGGCCCGCACGGAACGCCGGGACCAGTGCGGCGAACAGGCCCACGAAGGCCGAGCCGATGAACACCCCGGTGATCGTCGGCCAGGGGATCTCGAGGACGGTCAGGCCCTGGAGGGCGAGGAGCTTCTGGGCGGTGGCGCCCCAGCCCATGCCCAGGCCGAGGCCGAGGAGGGCACCGAAGAGGGCGATGACCACGGACTCCATGCGGATCATCCGGCGCAGCTGGCGGCGGGAGAGGCCGATGGCCCGCATGAGGCCGATCTCCCGGGTCCGCTCGACGACCGACAGCGCCAGGGTGTTCACCACTCCCAGGATGGCCACGATGATCGCCAGCGCCAGCAGGCCGTAGATCATGTTCAGCAGCTGGCCGATCTGGTCCTTCAGCGCCTGCTTGTAGTCGGTCTGGTCGCGGACCTCGTACTGCGGGTAGTCGTGCAGCGCGGACTTCAGCGCCTTGTACACGGTGTCCTGCTGCCCCTCTTTCGCCGTGGCGAAGACCAGCTGGTCGAGCGGCATCTTGTCGGCCGGGACGTACTTGGCCATCGTGGCGATGGACGTGTACATCGCGCCCTGGTCGATGACGACGTCGCTGCTGGTGATCGCGCGGACCGTCAGCTTGGCGACGGAGCCGTCCTTGAAGGCCACGGAGACCTTGGAGCCGAGCTCGATCTTGTGGTCCTTGGCGAAGTCCTCGTGGACGGACATCGAGTCGGGCCGGTAGGCGTCGGCGAGTTTGCCGGCGACCACCTCGGTGCGCACGTCGGTCGCGTAGGTCGGGTCGGCTCCGGTGATCGCGGTGTCCTTGAGCGTCTTGCCGTCAGGGGTGGTGAAGTCGGCCTTGGTCCACTTGTACTCGGTGACCCGCTCCAGGCCCGGCGTCGACTTCACGGCCTTGACCGCCTGCGGGGTGACCAGCTGCCCGCCGTCGTTCTGGATGATGAAGTCGGTGCCGACGGTCTTGTCGAGCTGGTCCGTGGCCGAGGCGACCATGGAAGAGCCGACCACCGACAGGCAGGCGACCAGCGCCAGGCCGATCATCAGGGCGGCGCCCGTGGCCCCCGTACGGCGCGGATTGCGCAGCGCGTTGCGCTCGGCCATGCGGCCGACGGGACCGAACATCCGCAGCAGGACCGCGCCCAGCACCCGGACCACGCCGCCCGCGAGCAGCGGGCCGATGACCACGAAGCCGATCAGCGTCAGCACCACGCCCAGGCCCAGCCAGAGCGAGCCCTCCTTGGCCTGGTCGGCGGTGGCGGACACGTAGAGGCTGCAGCCGCCGGCGCCGGTGAGGACGGAGCCGAGCAGGGCCCGGATCCAGCCCGCCTTGGCGTCGGCCGGGGCGCCCGCGTCGCGCAGGGCGGCCATCGGGGAGACCTTGCCGGCGCGCCGGGCCGGGAGGTAGGCGGCGAGGACGGTGACGACGACGCCGAGCACCAGGCCGATCACCGGGGTCGTCCAGGCGACGGTCAGGTCGTCCGTGGACAGGTTCATGCCGGTCATGCCCATGAGCTTCATCAGCCCGACGGCGAGACCGACGCCCGCGCCGACCCCGAGCACCGAACCGACCACACCGAGCAGCAGCGCCTCGGCCAGCACGGAGCGGTTGACCTGCTTGCGGGACGAGCCGATGGCGCGCATCAGGCCGATCTCGCGGGTGCGCTGGGCGACCAGCATCGAGAAGGTGTTGATGATCAGGAAGATGCCGACGAGGAAGGCGATCCCGGCGAAGCCGAGCATCGCGTACTTCATCACGTTCAGGAACTCCCCGACGTCCTTCTGGTTGGCGTCGGCGGTCTCCTTGGCGGTCTGCACCTTGTAGGTGCCGCCGAGTTCGGCGACCACGTTCTTCTTCAGCTGTGCGTCGGTGACACCGTTCGCGGCCGTGACGTTGATGTTGGTGTAGACGCCGGTCTCGCCGACCAGCCACTGCTGGGCCGTCTTCGTGTCCAGGTAGAAGATCGCGGCACCGGGGTTGGTGACGGTGAACGTGGCGATGCCGGAGATCTTCGCGGTGTGGTTGCCGACCGCGCTGATCACGCCGAGCTCGTCACCGAGCTTCAGGTGGTGCTTGTCGGCGGTGTCCTCGTCGACCATGATCTGCTGGGAGTTCTTGGGCGCCGCGCCGGAGGTGATCTCCATGGTGCGGGCCTCGTTGCCGTTCCAGTTGCCGACGATGGTCGGCGCGCCGCTGGAGGGCGACAGGTTGTCCTTGTCGGCGTCGACGACGGTCACCGAGGTCGAGAAGACGGTGCCCTCCGCCGACTTCACTCCCCGCGCCCCCCGCACCTCGCCGAGGACGGCGGCCGACATGACCGGCGGCTTGCCGTTGTCGGAGGTGGTCTCCCCGGTGTCCGAGGCGCCCTTGGCGCTGACGGTCACGTCCGAGGAGGTGGCCGCGAAGAGCTTGTCGAACGTGGTACCCATCGTGTCGGTGAAGACCAGGGTCCCCGTGACGAAGGCCACCGACAGCAGGACGGCGACGGCGGACAGCGCCATGCGTCCCTTGTGCGCGAAGAAGTTGCGCATCGAGGTCTTCATGACGGTCATGACGTGCGCCCCCGGGCGTCGAAGTCCTTCATGCGGTCGAGGACGGCGTCCGCGGTCGGCTTGAGCATCTCGTCGACGATCCGGCCGTCGGCGAGGTACAGCACCCGGTCCGCGTACGAGGCGGCGACGGGGTCGTGCGTGACCATCACGATGGTCTGGCCGAGCTCGTCCACCGAGCGGCGCAGGAAGCCCAGGACCTCGGCGCCCGCGCGCGAGTCGAGGTTTCCGGTCGGCTCGTCACCGAAGATGATCTCGGGGCGGGCGGCCAGCGCCCGGGCCACGGCGACGCGCTGCTGCTGGCCTCCTGAGAGCTGGGTGGGACGGTGCTTGAGCCGGTCGGAGAGCCCGACGGTGTCGACGACCCGTGCCAGCCACGCCTTGTCCGGCTTCCTGCCCGCGATGTCCATGGGGAGCGTGATGTTCTCGAGCGCGTTCAGCGTCGGCAGCAGGTTGAACGCCTGGAAGATGAAGCCGATCCGGTCCCGGCGCAGCTGTGTGAGCTTCTTGTCCTTCAGGCCGGTGATCTCGGTCTCGTCGAGGTAGATCTGGCCGGAGGTGACGGTGTCGAGCCCGGCGAGGCAGTGCATCAGGGTGGACTTGCCGGACCCCGAGGGGCCCATGATCGCGGTGAACTGGCTTCGGGCGATGTCCACGTCGACATGGTCTAGGGCGACGACACGGGTCTCCCCGGACCCGTACGCCTTGACGACCTGCCGCGCCCGCGCGGCAACGGCCGTACGCCCTCCAGTGCCCCCGTGCCTGGGAATGGTCACAGCCGATGTCACGGTATGTCTCCTATGTCGGTCATCAGTTGGGTGCACCGGTCCGCAGTGCGTGTGCTCTGCTGTCGCTGCTGTCGCTGCTGTCGCTGCGGCCGTGCGCTTGCTGCTTCGGTACGCGCCTTCGGTACGTCGCTTCGGTACGTGCCTTCGGTACGTCGCTCAGTCTGTCGGTGGAAGAGGGCCGGGCGCGCTGGTGCTCGGCACCCTCTTTCCGGGGGGTTAACCCCACCCCCCGGTGGTGACGGTCGCCGCCCCCCGACGGCGTAAAGCCAGGTTAAGGAGCACCCCCGTGCCGACTCATCCTCCGGCGGTACGAACCCTCCCCGAGCCGTAGTACGGAGGTACCCCTAGGGGCAGTCCACCGCCGGGTGGAGGGCTTCTCGGGGCCAACTCCACCCTCCGGCGCACCCAGGCTGCACCCTCCCGTCACGTGAGGGTCAATGCGAAGCTGTCCGACGGCAGATAGATGCAGGGGGCACGGGAGGGGACTGCGAGTGAGCGGTACGACACCGGCGACACGCGGCGCCGCACAGCGCACGGCCACCGGCAGGCGGGGCGCCGTCGTCGCCGCGCTCATGCTGTCGATGGCACTGGCGGCGCTGGACTCCACCATCGTCTCCACGGCCGTACCGCAGATCGTCGGCGACCTGGGCGGCTTCTCCGTCTTCTCCTGGCTGTTCTCGGGCTATCTGCTGGCCGTCACGGTCACCCTGCCCGTCTACGGCAAGCTCTCCGACACCTTCGGCCGCAAACCGGTGCTGGTCGTCGGCGCGGCCGTGTTCCTGCTGGGCTCCCTGCTGTGCGCGCTCGCCTGGAACATGGCGGCGCTGATCGCGTTCCGTGTCGTACAGGGCCTGGGCGGCGGGGCGTTGCAGGGCACGGTGCAGACGCTCGCCGCCGACCTGTACCCCCTTGAGGAGCGCCCGAAGATCCAGTCCAAGCTGTCCACGGTGTGGGCGGTGTCGGCGGTCGCGGGCCCGGGCATCGGCGGGCTGCTCGCGGCGTACGCCGACTGGCGGTGGATCTTCCTCGTCAACCTGCCGATCGGCTCGGTGGCGTTGTGGCTGATCGTCCGTCATTTGCACGAGCCTCAGCGGGAGTCACTGCGGGAGCCGCCAGGCGAGTCGCAACGGCAGTCCCGTCCGAAATCGCGTCCCCACGCGCGCGTGGACTGGCCGGGCGCACTCGCGGTGTTCGCGTGCGGCGGCGTCCTGCTGGCGGCGCTGGTGCAGGGAGGCGTAGCGTGGCCGTGGCTGTCGGCGCCCTCGTTCGCCCTGTTCGGTGCGGGGCTGGCGCTGGCCGCGCTGGTCGTGGTCGTCGAACGCCGGGCGGCCGAGCCGATCATCCCGGGGTGGGTGTGGCGCCGCCGCACGATCGCCGCGGTCAACCTCGCGCTGGGCGCGCTGGGCCTGCTGATGGTGGCCCCGACGGTGTTCCTGCCGACGTACGCGCAGTCGGTGCTGGGCCTCGCCCCGGTGACCGCCGGATTCGTGCTGTCCGTATGGACGTTGAGCTGGCCGGTGTCCGCCGCGCTGAGCCAGCACGTCTACCGCAGGATCGGCTTCCGCGACACGGCGCTGCTCGGCATCGGCGCGGCCGCGCTGGTGCTGTTCGCGTTCCCGTTCCTGCCGTATCCGGGCGAGGCCTGGCAGCCGACGCTGCTGATGCTCCTGCTGGGCGCGGCCCTCGGCCTGTTCCAACTCCCCCTGATCGTCGGCGTCCAGTCGACGGTCGGCTGGGCGGAGCGCGGCACGACGACCGCGTCCGTGCTGTTCTGCCGTCAGACGGGCCAGACCGTCGGCGCGGCGGTCTTCGGCGCGGTCGCCAACGGGGTGCTGGCCGCGCGGCTCGGCGGCGCCAACGACCTGGACTCCGTCACCCGGGCCCTCGACGCGGGCACGGCCCCCGAGGCCACCCGGCACGCGATCGCGGAGGCGGTGCACGCGGTGTACCTGGGCGCGGCCTGCGCGGCGGCACTGGCGTTCCTGGTGCTGCTGTGCGTGGCGCCGCGCCGCTTCCCGGTGCTGCAAAATCCCGGGGACCGGGACGGCTCGGCGATCTAGAATCGCGGCCGACCATCAGGCAGGACGGCCACCATCAGAGGGCGGCCATCGCCAGGGGACGGCCACCATCAGGGGACGGCCACCATCAGGGGACGGCCACCATCAGGGGACGGCCACCATCGGGGGGACACATGCGCATGCAACGGACACGGCACAGACCTGTGGGAACTCGCCGCACACTCCGGTCCGTCGTCGGATCACTGGCCGCACTCTCCGCCGTGCCGTTCCTCGCCGGCTGTGGCGGCTTCAGCCTCGACGGCCCCGGACCCGTCCTCGCCTCGCCGCCCGTCTCCTCCGCGCCCTCCGAGCGCACCCTGGGCCCCGACGGCATCGGCCCGTTCGAGGTCGGCATGAGCCTCGACGAGGCCGAGGCCACCGGCCAGTTCGAGGCGCGGGACGAGGACCCCAAGGCCTGCATGACCCACACGAGCCCCGACGACATCCGCGTCGGCTGGTCCAGCAAACTCGGCATCACCACGCTCACCGCCGAGAACGTGCGCACTCCCGAGGGCATCGGCGCCGGCTCGACCTTCGCCGAGGTCAAACGGGCCTACCCGAAGCCCGCCGAAGCCGGCGACATGCCGTTCGACGAGCAGCTCGCGATGATGGGCGTGATCTGGACCGCGGTGCCGGACCGGCCCGACAACATGTACGCGATCAAGTTCGACACCTCCCACCTCGCCGGCCGCGCCCAATTCGACCAGGCCACCGTGCAGGTCGTCATGCTCAAGTTGGTGGCGGAGCAGAACTGCTGACGGTCGGACACCGCACCTCAGAGACCGGTTAACGCCGGTAACACCCCAGGTCGGCAACGGTTTGGCGTAGTAAGCGCATACCGACCACTCAGTTTGCTGAAACCCTCCCGCTGCTCCGAAGCGCCGAGTAGCGTGCGTGGCTCGCGCCCCCCCACCTCCCTGCGGTCCGCCGCCACGGACCCGAGCCACGCAAGGAGCACCGGGATGTTCCACGACCCGCCGCCCACGCACCACACCTACCCCTGGCAGCCGCCCCCGCCGCCCGGACCCGCCCGGCGCCCACCGGCCCGACCACCCCTCGGCCACCACGGCGACCTGCGGATCCTGCGGAGCGCCTACCGCCGGCAGCGACGCGTGGCAACCCTCACCGCACTCGGCTACTTCACCCTGTTCCTGATCCTGTCCGCGTTCGCGCCCTCCTTCATGACCGGCACGATCACCGACGGACTGCCCGCGGGACTTGTCCTCGCCCTGCTCCAACTGCCCGTCACCGGGCTGGCGATCGTCCTGTACGAGCGCACGGCCCGCCGCCGCGTCGACCCGCTCGCCGACCGCATCCGCAGGCAGTCCGCCCTGGACGCCAGGCGGGAGGCCACCCGATGACGGAACTCAGCGGCGACGCCCAGACCATGTCACTGGTCGCCTTCACGGCCGTCGTCACCGTCACCCTCCTGCTGTGCGTGATGACCGGCCCCGACCGCGACGACCTCGACGAGTTCTACACCGGCTACCGCTCCCTGTCCCCCCTGCGCAACGGCCTGGCCATCGCCGGTGACTACATCTCGGCGGCGACCGTCCTCGGCACCGGCGGCGTGATCGCCCTGTTCGGCTACGACGGGATCGTCCTCGCCCTCAGCACCGCGCTCTCCCTGATGCTGCTGATGTTCCTGCTGGCCGAACCCCTGCGCAACGCGGGCCGGTTCACCATGGGCGACGCCCTGACCCGCCGTATGCCCGGACGGGCCGTCCGCGTCACCGCATGCGTGGTCACCATCGCCGCGCTGTTGCCGATGATGCTGGTGCAACTGGCCGGCACGGGCCAGCTGCTCGCCTTCATCCTCGGCTTCTCCGGCGACGCGGTGAAGACGGGATGCGTCCTCGTGATGGGCGCCCTGATGATCAGCTACGCGGCGATCGGCGGCATGAAGGGCACCGCCCTCATCCAGATGCTGAAGATCGTCATCCTGCTCGGCTCCGGCACCGTCGTCGCCGTGCTCGTCCTGAGCCGCTTCGACTGGAACCCGGGAGCCCTCTTCGACGCGGCCGCACGGCAGAGCGGCGTCGGATCGGCCTTCCTCCACTCGGGCCTGCAGTTCACGGGCGGCGCGAGCCCCCGCCTCGACATGATCACGTCCGAGCTGACGGTCGTCCTCGGCGGTGCCTGCCTGCCCCACATCACCATGCGCATGTACACCGCCTCCAGCGCCCGCCAGGTCCGCCGCTCCATGTCCTGGGCGGTGGCGAGCGTGGCCGTGTTCGTACTGGTCATCACCGTCGTCGGAGTCGGCGCGACGGCCCTGGTCGGCCGGGCGGCGGTCGCCCAGGCCGACCCGCGCGGCAACACCGCCTACCTGATGGGCTCCCGCGCGGCCTTCGGCCCCGACATCTCCACGGCCGAGACACTGCTGTTCACCACGGTCACCACCGCGATCTTCCTCACGGTGCTCGCCTCGGTCGCCGGCATGATCCTCGCCTGCGCCAACTCCCTCGCGCACGACGTGTTCGCCGCCCGCGTGAGGGAGATGTCCCCACACCGCGAGATGCTCCTGGCCCGCCTCTCCGCCCTGGCCATCGGCATCCCCACGGTCCTGCTGGCCGTCCAGGTCCAGCACCGCAGCCTGCAACCCCTGGTGACCCTGTCCTTCTGCCTGGGCGCCTCCGCCCTCGCCCCCGCCCTCGTCTACAGCCTCTTCTGGCGCCGCTACACCCGAACCGGCCTGCTCAGCACCCTCATCGGCGGCTCCCTCTCCGTCCTGCTGCTGATGCCGGGCACCAACCTCGTCTCCGGCTCCCCCGTCTCCGCCTTCCCCGACGCCGACTTCAACTGGTTCCCCTTCACCACGACCGGCCTCGTCACCATCCCCCTCGGCTTCGCCTTCGGCTGGCTCGGCACGGTCGCCTCCGGCCGGACCAAGGCAGAGGAACAACGCAAGCAGTACGAGGCGGTGGAGGGCTGGATTCTGGCGGGGGCGGTACGGAGGGAGAGCTGAGGCGGCTGAGGGGCGGGCGTCGCACTGCGCGCGCAGCGCATCACTAGGCGGGAGCCCGCCATGCGCGCGCAGCGCATCACAGGCGGGGGCCCACCATGCCCGCGCAACGCTTCACGAGTGGGGGCCGGCCCGCCATGCCCACACGGCGCTTGACGGGGCGGGGGCCCGCTTCGTCGGCTGCGGCTACTCCGCCACCCTCCCCGTCAGCGCCGTCAGCGCCGTCAAGCTGCTGCGTACGTGGTCCATGTGGGCCTGTACGTCGTCCCGCCGCTCTCCGTGTTCGCGCAGCATGCGCTCCGTCTCGCACGCGATGTGCTCCTCACGCACCCGCGCCTCGGCCACCACCTCCACGGCCCGCGCCCCCGCCTCCTCCTGCCGCCGCCGCGCCGACTCCTCCGCCTCGGCGAACGCCTGCTTCGCCTCGGACAGCGCCGCCTCCGCCCGCGTCACCGACCGGGCGTGTTCCGCGTCCAGCGCGGCGGCCCGCTCGGCCGCCTCCCGCTCCACCTCGGCGAACCGCTCGGCGAACTCCTTCCCCTGCTCGGCGAGCATCCCGGTGGTGCGCTGACGCATCTCCCGCAGCGCGGCCACCGCCTCACCCCGGCTCTCCTTCACCTCACGCCGGGCACTCACACGGATCTCGTCCGCCTCTGCACGCGCCGCGAGCAACCGCTGACGGACGCGCTCCTCGGCCTCCGCACGCAGCGCGTCCGCCTCCTCCTGCGCCCCCTGGCGCCATTCCAAGGCGTCCGCCTGCGCCTCGGCACGCCACTCCCGCGCCTCACACCGCGCACGCTCCCGCTCGGCCGCCGCCTCCTCCTCCACCTGCTCGAAAAGGCGCCGGGCGCGCTCCCCGAGCGCCTCGTACGTCTGCGGAGCGAGGTGCGTCACCGCCTCCCGCAGCCACTCCGCCTCCTCGTCCATGTCCCGGGCGAGCACGGTGAGGCGGGCGGCCCGCTCCCACGCCGCGTCACGATCCTCGGAGAGCGCCTCGACGTACGCATCGACCTGTTCGGGCCGATAGCCACGCCCGCGGACGATCACGAAACCGTGGGACGACACCGATGCGCTGCTCATCCTGGAACCCTCTCCGCCGGATCCATTTCGCGCACATCTTGATGGATCAGACGGAAGTGTTCATAACGCGACACTCCACTTATAAACCACGAACGCCTGTAAGACACAGAAAGGGGCCGGGCCAGGTCGTGCGACCGGGCCCGGCCCCCTGCCTGAAGGCTGCCGTCAGAGCAGCCCGTCCCACATCTGTTCCAGCAGCACCGACCACCAGCTCTCCGGCGAACCGAGCGCCGCCGGATCGAGCGCGGCCAACTGGGCCTGGAAGTCGACGGTCCAACGGCCCGCCTGCTCCTGGTTCAGCCCGAACCGCAGCCGCCACATCCGCCCGAGCAGCGCGAGGCACCGCGCGAACTCCGGCAGACCGGTGTTCACGAACTGCGGCGGTACGGGCGCCCCGCCGGGCCCCGCCTCGACGGGGACGGCGACGATGTTCGCCGTCCCGTACTGCACGCAGATCGCCTTGCCGAAGTCCGTGCCCATCACCAGGTACGAACCCGCGTCCGAGGCCGGGTGCACCCCGCGCTCCTGCGCCAGCTCAGCCAGCGTCGGCACGGGCCGCCCGGCCACGGCCTGCGCCCAGAAGAACGGCCCCATGTCCGCCGGCAGCCCCGCCACGACCAGCGTGTGCGCCACGATCGGCGGCACACCCTGACGGGACACCGCGGCCTGCTCGAACCGGAACACCCCCGGCCCGAACGCCGCCGCCAGCTCCTGCGCGATGCCCTCCGGCGGAACCGGCGGCGCCGACTGCACCGGCGGCAACGGCGCGCGCACCGGCGCGGGGCGCGCGGGGCCGTCGGCCACCTGGTGCAACTCGCCCTGGTGCGCCAGCAACTGCTGCATGCCCTGCTGCCGACTCGCGTGATCCGTGCCGTACGGGGCGATGCTCGTGATCCGCGCCTGCGGCCAGTTCTCCCGGATCATCCGCGCACAGTACGCACCCGGCAACTCACACGACTCCAGCTCCGTGTGCAGCTCCAGCACCTGGTCCGGCGGCACGTTCATGCCACGCAGCTCGTGGAAGATCTGCCACTCCGGGTGCGGCGTCCCCGGCGCGGAACGCCGGATCAGCTGCTGCTCGGAACCGTCCTGGGCGCGGTAGCGCAGCACGGCCTGATAGCCCGGCCCGACCGTCGGCAGACCGGCCTGCTGCGGATACCCGTACGCGGGCGGCGGCCCGCCAGGACCGGGCTGCCCCGGCGGCGGGACCGCACCAGGAGGCATGGGCTGGGGGGCACCCGGAGGCATACCGGGAACACCGTGGCCACCGGGGCCACCGGCACCGGGCGCACCTGGGGGAGCGGGAGGAGCACCGGGGACCCCAGGGGCGCCAGGCATGCCGGGGGCCTGCGGGGGCGGGGGCACGCCCGGGCCACCCACCGGAGGCCCGGCCAGCATGGTCTCGGCGTGGTGGACGGCGCCATGCGCGCCACCTGCCGAGCCGTGAGCGCCCGGAGCGCCGGGTGCACCCGGGGCGCCCGGAGGCTGCGGCGCGCCCGGGACGCCCGGAGCAGCCGGAGGCTGAGGAGCACCGGCGACACCCGGGGCACCAGGCGCGCCCGGAGCACCGGGAACGCCAGGCGGATGGGGCGCACCGGGGACACCGGGCGCACCCGGCGCGTGCGGCACACCCGGACCACCCGGACCACCCGGACCACCGGGCCGCTGCGGCGCGCCCGGAGGCTGCGGCGCGCCCGGAGGCTGCGGCGCGCCCGGAGGCTGCGGCGGCGCACCCCCGCCCATCCGGCCGGGATCGGCGAGCATCGTGGCGGCATGGTGGACACCACCCGGAGGCGTACCACCAGGTGTGTTCGGCATACCGGGAGCGTTCGGCGGAGCGGGCGGGTGGGGACCACCCGGCACGTTGGGCGCACCCGGGCCGCCCTGACCCTCGGGGCCGTCGGGGCCGAGCGCCGACACGAGCTGCGTAGGCACATACCCGCCGGCAGGAGCACCCGGCGCCCCCGGTGCGGACGGCGGCGGAGGCCCACTGCCCGGCCGCACACCCGGCGCTCCGGGAGCACCCGGCGGAGGCGGCGGGGTCACCCCCCGCCCACGACGAGGAGGCGCCGCCTTGCTGGTCGCGGCATCGGCGATGTCCCCGGCATTCGGCGCCAACGGCCGCCCCGGCGCCCCCGGACCACCCGGCCCCTGAGGCGCACCCTGCGGATACCCGTACGAGGGCGCACCCCCCGGAGCCGGAGGCGGAGTACCAGGCCCGGCCGGAGCCCCGGCCCCCTGCGGATACCCGTACGTCGACGCACCGGGCCCAGGCGGAGGCGTACGGCCGTCGGCCCCAACCGGACCACCGGGGCCGCCCGGAGCACCGGGACCACCCGGACCAGTCGGCGCCTGCGGATACCCGGCCCCCTGAGACCCGTGCACGCCACCGGCCGTACCCGACGCACCTGGCGCACCCTGCTCATCGACCGCCGGTGCCACCGCCGTCCGAGGAAGCTGGCTCCCGCCCGACATCAGCGCCGTCTTGGCGTCCGGAGCGACAGGCGGCGGCGTGCCGTCGCCGACGTCGGTCAGAGGCGGCGCGAACACCGTCGCAGGCAGCGGTACGGAACGGTCCTCCCCCGCGTCGCCGTTGGTGTCCGTCCCCGCCCAGGGCGTCGCCCCAGCGGGCGCACTCGGCACACCGGGCGCCTCCGCACGCGCCCCCGCCGCGTCGTCACCCGTACCCGCGGCGGCCGGCCACGACGCACCACTCCCCTGCGCCGCGGAAGCCGCAACAGACGCGGAAGCCGAGGACGACGAAGACGGCGAAGACGGAAAGGACGGCGAAGACAGAGAGGACGACCCGAAAGGCTCCCCTGCCTGCGTCTCGGGCAGCGTCCCCGCCCCACCCGAGGCCGCCCCAGAAGCACCCGCCCCGGACGCCACGGAAGAAGCCCCCGAAGAGCTCTCCTCCCCAGCCCCCCGCCGATCCGGAATGCCCAGCTTGTCCGCCGCCTCCTGCAACCACTCCGGCGGAGACAACAAGAACGACGTCTGGTTCAGGTCCACCCGAGCCGCGGGCGCCGGCGCCGCATCGGCAACGCCCTCAGGAACGCCGTACTCCTCCTCGTACCGGCGGATCACCTCACCCACCGGCAGCGCGGGCCACAACGTGGCCTCCCCACTGTCCCGGGCGATCACCAGCCGCTGCGCACCCCCGTCCGAACGCGGCCCGTCCGCACGGTCCTCGCCCCACACCACGAACCCGAGTTCGAACTCCCGCACCCGCACCTCACGATGCTGGTACGCCGGCACATCCCCGTTGATCCACTCTTCCGCGCGCTCCTGCGCCTGCGCGAACGTCACCATCGCTTGAGCTCACTCCCCCACGGAAGAAACCGGAACGGCACGCGCGAACCCGCCGTCCACCATCAGGTTCGCCACGGTCTCCAACTCCGGCGGATTGCCCGCGAGCCGGGACAGGAAGACATCGAAATCCTCACCGCACGGCAGCAACAACCGCCCCGTACGCTCCGCCGGCGACATCGCCGGATCCACGTCCCGCACATCGTCGTACGCGCAGAACCACACCGAACCGATCCGGTCACCCTTCACCTTCACGGCCAACAACCCACCCTGGACAAAACCGACACCCAGGTAATCCTTCGTCAAATGGTCACGCAGACACTTGTTCACATACACCAGGTCATTGACCGCCGCCTCGTCCCGCACCGTGAAGAACGGCTGGTCCACCAGCAGCCCCAACTCCGCGTCCAGCGCGGCACCCACCGGCGCACAACCACCCGCCGCCTTCAGAAACGAACGGTACGCACCCGGCAACCGGTACCCGAGGTCCTCCTCGACCCCCTGCACCTGCTGCTCCGTCACCGCCACACCCGACTTCGGCAACCCGACATGCACCGGCCGCGTCTCCTGCAACGGACGCGTCCCCCGCTTGCCCTGATCGACCTGCGCCGTCGCCACCCCACCGTGATGCCGCAACAACGCCTTCACCTCGACCGGAACCAACTCCAGCCGCCGCGAACCCACCACGTGATGCCACGTCCAACCATGCGGCGTCGCCACCGCGGGCACCGTGTCCCACAGATCGTGCCCCGACGCCGCCAGCGCCGAATTCGCCGACACGTAGTCCGTCAGCCGCAACTCGTCGACCCCGAAACCCTCCGGCGGATCAGCGATCTCCGCCGCCGCACGCGCATAGGGCGAGAAGTCGGGGTAACCGTGCTCATCCACCCGCACCCCCCTCGGGTGACGAGTGGCCCGGACCGGATCCGGGAAGTGCACGACCTGCCCGGCATAGGCCGCGTTCGGCGGCGCGGCTTGCTGCCCGAGCCGACCTGTCGTCATGGCGGTTGCCCCCTGCGGCACTCTGTACGACCCACAGCGGCCGGCACCGTTCCGGTTCCGGCACACCACGGCCGTATTCGACTGTCTCCAACGGCACCGACGCGCGTTGACCGCACCTGTCGCGGTGCCGACAGCCTATGCGGTACGACGACACCGGTCACCGGGCCTCCGCTTCGGTGACCAGCCGTCACCCCACCGTGACAGCCAGCCCAAACCCGGGCGTGTCGCAGCGCCCCAGCTACCACACCGGCCCCCCGATTTGGCACCCTGTGACGTCCGGGGGATGCTCGGGAGGGGAAGACGATCATGAACACGACTCAAACGGGACCGCACACCAGCCGCTCCGGCGACCCCCGAATCGGCTGGAGCAGCAACGAAACCCCCACGATCCCCACCCTCCTCCATCGCCGCGACGGCATACTCCCCACCGTCGCCGCCGCCCTCTCCGTCCGCGGCGCCACCCTCACCGGCACCGCCGCCCGCGGCGACCAGCCCCCCACACTCCACCCCCTCGTCCAGGACTTCCTGGACACCCTCACCAGCGCCCAACGCGACCGCTTCACCGGCCGCTGCGCCGAAACACTCCTCATCTCACGCCACATCGCCAACGCCGACACCGCACGCAGCAGGCGCGCCACACGCAGACCCATGACCAACGGCGAAGCCCGCAAAGCCCTCAAACAAGCCAAACTCACCGCCCGCCGCATCCGCGAGGACGGCGACCCCCTCCACGGCAACTTCGCCACCCCCTGCCGCGCCTGCACCGCCCTCAGCGCCCACTTCGGCGTCCGCATCGTCGACCCCGCCGCACCAAACGACTGACCCCCACAGTCACAAACCACACCGCACCACACCGCACATCGACGAACAAAGGGCAGATGCACACCGACCGCACCTCCACCACCCGCTTCCCCGTCCCCGTGGACGCCGCCCTGCGCAACGCCGGCTGGCAACCCGGACGCTGGGACATCAAACAAGCCGAAATCTGGGCCGACACCCTCCGCGACCACGCCTCACCCGCAGGCCACCGCCACGCCGTCTTCCCCGCCGCCGTCGAAGCCTGGGCCGAATTCGGCGGACTCCACATCACCCCCACCGGCCCCGGCCGCCAGATCGCCCCCGCCACCCTCCACCTCGACCCCCTCCACGGCCTCCACCTCGCCCGCACCCTCGGCGACCTCGGCCGCGCCCTCGACACCGAAGTCAGCCCCCTCGGCGCCGAAACCGACACCCACGCCCTCCTCGCCATCGACACCGAAGGCCGCGTCTACGCCCTCGACCACACCGGCGACTGGTACCTCGGCCCCGACATCGACCAGGCCCTCGCCGGCCTCGTCACCGGCATAGAGCCCACCCGCCTCACCGCAGGCTGAACCCCCAGAGCTCCAAAGCCCCCGGCCCTACGACGCCGGAATCACCGCCGACACCCGAAAACCCCCCGCATCCGTCGGCCCCGACACAAACACCCCACCCAGCGCCAACACCCGCTCCTTCATCCCCACCAACCCATTACCCCCCGACGGCAACCGCGCCGACGACGCCGACGCCACCTCCGGCGGCGGCTCGTTCTCCACCTGCATCGCAATCTCCGACACCCGATGCGCCAGCCGCACATGCGCCTTCGCCCCCGCCGCATGCTTGTGCACGTTCGTCAGCGCCTCCTGCACCACCCGATACGCCGTCTGCTCCACCTCCCGCGCATACGACCGCGCATCCCCCTCCACCGACAGATCCACCACCATCCCCGCAGCCGCCGACTGCCCCACCAACTCCTCCAACTCGGACAGACACGGCCCCTCCCCACCCGGCTCCTCCTCCACCACCCGCGAAGCAACCGCCGCCACCGCCACCAACGGCACCGCCACCTGCCGCTGCGGCTCCCCGCTCCGCAACACCCCCAACATCTCCCGCAACTCCGTCAACGCCTGCCGCCCCATATCCCCCACCAACACGGCATTGCGCACCGCCTTCTCCGGATCCTTCCGCGCCACCGCCTGCAACGCCGCCGCATGCACCACCATCAGACTCACCCGATGCGCGACCACGTCATGCATCTCCCGCGCGATCCGCGTCCGCTCCTCGTTACGCGCCCACTCCGCCCGCTCCTCGGCACGCTCCGCCAGCAGCTGCAACTCCCGCTCAAGACTGTCCGCCCGCTCCCGCAAGCTCTCCATCAACCGCCGCCGCGCCCCCACGTACAACCCCAGCAGCACCGGCGGCGCCGTCAACCCCAACGACGTCGCGATCGACGCGAACGGAACGAACCAGTCCCCCAGCGTCAGACTCCCCCGGTCCATCCCCTGCCGCACCCGCACGAACGTCACGATCAACGTCCCCACCAGCGACATCCCCGCCAGCGACGCGATGATCCGCCGCGGCAGCTCGGCCGCGGCCAGCGTGTACAACCCGACGATGCCCATCAGGAACCCCATCTGGGCGGGCGTGATGGCGATCGCCACGAGCACCACGGCAATGGGCCACCTCCGCCGGATCAGCAGAACCGATCCGGCCGACAACCCGAACACCACCCCCACAGCCACCGGAATCCCCGCGGCACGCGCGAACGGAATCCCCTCCCCCGCGCACTCCAGCGCGGACACCACCGCCAGACTCGAATCGAACACCGCACTACGCCGTCTGTCCCACCACCACGGCCCCCTCAAGGCCGTCCCGTGGTCTTCCCCCGTCGTGGTCATGCCCTCCAGCCTACGGGCGCCCACCCCCGCTTTTCCGGCGAGTTTCCCCGACTGGCCTACACCACACTCCGTAACGGAATAACTCCGAAACCGCCCGGTATCCCTCGAACTGCTGAACCATGGCCGTTCGACCGCGGAACCGATCATTCCGCCCGGACGGTATGCGTATGGCACATTCATATGGCAAGTACGCGGACTTCGAGGGGTTGCGGGAGCGGGCGGTCGCCTTGCGGCGGGCGGGACACAGCCGACGCCAGATCCGCGACCGGCTGCACGTCGACAACAACGACATCCTCAACCGGCTCCTGGAGGGCGAGCCGCCTCCCGAATGGACGAAGCGCCCGAACGCAAAGGACGACCTCCGGGACAGGGCGAGGGAGCTACGGCTCCAGGGCTGGACGTACGACCAGATCCAGGTGGAGCTGGGGTGCTCGAAGAGTTCGATCTCGTTGTGGGTCCGGGATCTGCCTAGGCCGGAGCGGCGCGACCCGAAGGAGCAAGCGAAGCTGGCATCGCGGAAGCGGTGGGAGCACGAGCTGGCGGTACGGGACGAGGTGCGGCAGAAGACCAAGGCGGCGGCTGCTGGAGAGATCGGCAAGCTCTCCGACCGCGAGCTCTTCCTCATGGGTGTCGGCCTCTACTGGGCGGAGGGCTCCAAGGACAAGCCGTACGCCCGCCGCGAGAACGTCACCTTCGTGAACAGCGACCCGGGCATGATCAAGGTCTTCCAGGACTGGCTCGACCTTCTCGGAGTCGAGCGCGAGCGTCTGCGGTACACCGTGATGATCCATGAAACCGCAGACGTAGCAGCGGCCGAACAGTACTGGGCCGGCTTCGTGGGCGCCGACCGCTCCGCGTTCTACAAGACGACGCTCAAGAAGCACAACCCGAAGACAGTCCGGAAGAACGTCGGTGACTCCTACAGGGGCTGCTTGGTCATCAGGGTCCTGAAGGGGGCCGACCTGTACCGTCGTATCGAAGGCTGGTGGAACGGAATCGTTCTTGGCAGCTCGCCAGGCTCCGGTAAGGTCTGACGCAGTGATCCGCCGTGGGGTAACGGTAGCCCGCAGGCCTTTGAAGCCTTGCAGTGCTGGTTCGAATCCAGCCGGCGGAGCTGCATTCCTGGGCCCTGACCTCACCGTCAGGGCCCACTCTCATGTCCCCCACGAAACGCCCCGGTATCCTGCGGATGTCAACCCCCACCCTCCACAGCCGAAGGGCAACCCCGTGAGCGCCATTCGCCCGGCAGCCGTCGTCGTTCTCGCAGCGGGTGAGGGCACCCGTATGAAGTCGGCCACACCGAAGGTCCTGCACGAGATCTGCGGTCGCAGCCTCGTCGGCCATGTGCTGGCCGCCGCCCGAGAGTTGGACCCCGAGAACCTGGTCGTCGTGGTCGGGCACGCCCGCGAGAAGGTCGCCGGGCACCTCAACACCATCGACCCGGACGTCCGCACCGCGGTCCAGGCGGAGCAGAACGGCACCGGGCACGCCGTCCGCATGGCGCTCGAAGAGCTCGGCGGCAGCATCAACGGCACCGTCGTGGTCGTCTGCGGCGACACCCCCCTCCTGACCGGCGAGACGCTGAAGCAGCTCGCCGGCACGCACGAGGCCGACGGCAACGCCGTGACGGTGCTGACGGCAGAGGTCCCGGACGCCACCGGCTACGGCCGTATCGTGCGCGACGGAGCCTCCGGTGCCGTGACGGAGATCGTCGAGCACAAGGACGCCACCGAGTCGCAGCGGGCGATCCGTGAGATCAACTCGGGGGTGTTCGCGTTCGACGGGCAGCTGCTGGCGGACGCGCTGGGGAAGGTCCGTACGGACAACTCGCAGGGCGAGGAGTACCTCACCGACGTGCTCGGCATCTTGCGCGAGGCCGGTCACCGGGTCGGCGCCTCCGTGGCCGCCGATCACCGTGAGATCGCGGGGATCAACAACCGCGTGCAGCTCTCCGAGGCCCGTCGGATCCTGAACGACCGGCTGCTCACAAGTGCGATGCTCGCCGGTGTCACCGTGATCGACCCCGCCACGACGTGGGTGGACGTGACGGTGACCTTCGAGCAGGACGCGGTCGTCCATCCCGGTACTCAGCTGTACGGCTCGACCCACCTGGGCGAGGGCGCCGAGGTCGGTCCCAACAGCCGGCTCAAGGACACTCAGGTCGGGGCGGGAGCGCGGGTGGACACCACCGTGGCCGACGGGGCGCATGTCGGTCCTGAGGCGACCGTCGGGCCGTACGCGTATCTTCGGCCCGGTACCCGCCTCGGGCTGAAGGCCAAGATCGGTACGTACGTGGAGGCGAAGAACGCGTCGATCGGGGAGGGCACCAAGGTGCCGCATCTCTCCTACGTCGGTGACGCGACCATCGGTGAGTACACGAACATCGGTGCCGCGAGTGTCTTCGTGAACTACGACGGGCAGGACAAGCACCACACGACGGTGGGCTCGCACTGCCGTACCGGTTCGGACAACATGTTTGTGGCGCCTGTCACGGTCGGGGACGGTGCCTACACCGCCGCGGGCTCGGTGATCACGAAGGATGTGCCGCCGGGTTCGCTGGCCGTGGCCCGTGGTCAGCAGCGGAATATCGAGGGTTGGGTGGCTCGTAAGCGTCCGGGCAGCGCGGCCGCGAAGGCTGCCGAGCAGGCCTCCCGCCAGGAGGAAAGCGGAAGCTGACCGGAAACCGGTGCTCCAAACACGGCGTACCGTGATAAGTGCACACCCGCACCCCCCAGCTGAGACGACCTCTCATGCCCAGCCGAGGTCGCTCGACACCCAGCTGAGACACCTCTGAGGAGACAGTGCTGTGACCGGGATCAAGACGACCGGCGAGAAGAAGTTGATGTTCTTCTCCGGCCGCGCACACCCCGAGCTTGCCGAGGAGGTCGCCCACCAGCTGGGTGTCGGGGTTGTCCCGACCAAGGCCTTCGACTTCGCCAACGGTGAGATCTATGTGCGCTATCAGGAGTCGGCGCGCGGTGCGGACTGCTTCCTGATCCAGAGCCACACGGCTCCGATCAACAAGTGGATCATGGAGCAGTTGATCATGATCGACGCGCTGAAGCGTGCGTCGGCGCGCTCCATCACCGTCATCGTGCCGTTCTACGGTTACGCGCGGCAGGACAAGAAGCACCGTGGACGTGAACCGATCTCGGCGCGTCTGATCGCGGATCTGATGAAGACGGCGGGTGCGGACCGCATCCTGACCGTGGATCTGCACACGGACCAGATCCAGGGCTTCTTCGACGGTCCGGTGGACCATCTGTTCGCGCTTCCGCTGCTGGCGGACTACGTGGGTCGGAAGGTCGACCGGGACAAGCTCACCATCGTCTCTCCGGACGCGGGTCGAGTGCGGGTCGCGGACCGTTGGTGCGACCGCCTGGGTGCGCCGCTGGCGATCGTGCACAAGCGTCGTGACAAGGACGTGGCGAACCAGGTGACCGTGCACGAGGTGGTCGGCGAGGTCGAGGGCCGTGTGTGCGTGCTGGTCGACGACATGATCGACACGGGTGGCACGATCTGTGCCGCCGCCGACGCTCTGTTCGCGCACGGTGCGGAGGACGTCATCGTCACGGCCACGCACGGTGTGCTGTCGGGGCCTGCGGCCGATCGTCTGAAGAACTCGAAGGTGAGTGAGTTCGTCTTTACGAATTCCCTGCCCACGCCGGGTGAGCTGGAGCTCGACAAGATCACGGTGTTGTCGATCGCGCCGACGATCGCGAGCGCGGTGCGTGAGGTGTTCGAGGACGGTTCGGTGACGAGCCTGTTCGACGAGCAGTAGTCGTTCAAGGTCAATTTTTCTGTGGCCTCCTTCGCCGAGTAGACTGCTCAAGTTGCTCGGCGAGGGAGGCCGCATCCGTTCTTCGGTGCGGTTGTCCGTTATCGACGCGCTCTTCGTAGCAGGCCGTTCGTGGCCGGGTGACCACGTCCGTTCCTATGTTCTACGAGGAGTGATCACATGTCCGAGGTGAAGCTCGCCGCTGAGACGCGCACCGAGTTCGGTAAGGGTGCCGCGCGTCGTATCCGCCGCGACAGCAAGGTTCCGGGTGTTCTGTACGGCCACGGCGAGGCCCCGCTGCACCTGACCCTGCCGGGTCACGATCTGCTGCTGGCGCTGCGTACGCCGAACGTCCTGCTGTCGCTGGACATCGACGGCAAGAACGAGCTGGCGATCCCGAAGTCGGTGCAGCGTGACCCGATCAAGGGCTTCCTTGAGCACGTGGACCTGCTGCTGGTCAAGCGTGGCGAGAAGGTCAACGTCGAGATCTACGTGCACACCGAGGGTGAGCTGGCCCCGGGTGGCAACCTGCTGGAGCACGTGCTGAACGCGCTGCCCGTCGAGGCGGAGGCCACGCACATCCCCGAGTCCGTCACGGTCTCCGTCGAGGGTCTGACGGCCGGTGACTCCATCCTCGCCAAGGACATCCCCCTGCCGTCGGGCACCAAGCTCGACGTCGAGGGTGACACGGTCGTCCTGCAGGTGCTGGCCGCGCAGGCCGAGGAGGCCGTCGAGGGTGAGGGCGAGGGCGAAGAGGTCGCCGAGGCCTGATCCTCCCCTTTTCTTTCGTTTGCCGGCCGCCGCTCCCTCCCGGGGGCGGCGGTCGGCGCGTATCAAGGAGACATGCAGGTGACGACCGATGCCAATGCCCCCTGGCTGATCGTGGGGCTGGGCAATCCGGGGCCCGAGTACGCGGGTAACCGGCACAATGTGGGCTTCATGGTGGCCGATCTGCTGGCGGAGCGGGTGGGGGGCCGGTTCAAGCGGGCGGGGAAGGCGCAGGCGCAGGTCGTGGAGGGGCGTATCGGTCCGCCGGGGCCGGCGAACCGTCGGGTGATTCTGGCGAAGCCGATGTCGTTCATGAACCTGTCGGGGGGTCCGGTGAACGCGCTGCGGGAGTTCTTCAAGGTGCCGCTCGCGCACGTCGTGGCGGTGCATGACGAGCTGGACATCGACTTTGGGGCGTTGCGTCTGAAGCTGGGTGGCGGTGACAACGGGCACAACGGTCTGAAGTCGATGACGAAGGCGATGGGTGCGGAGTATCACCGGGTGCGGTTCGGGATCGGGCGGCCGCCGGGTCGTATGCAGGTCGCGGACTTCGTGTTGAAGGACTTCTCGTCGGCGGAGCGCAAGGAGTTGGACTACTTCGTGGACCGGGCGGCGGATGCGGTGGAGTGCCTGGTGATCGAGGGGTTGGAGCGGGCGCAGGGTACGTACAACTCCTGACTTGTCCGGGGCTGGGCGGAGTTGACTGGCCGTCCAGGTATGGCCAATGATCCCGGCCATGCCTGCCACAGCCCTCTCCTCTCGTCAGGCCTCGGTCGTCGCGTTGCGGTTCGGGCGGCTCGCGGCGATGGGGACGGTTGCCGTGTTGATCCTGATCGCGGGGGTCTGGGCTTCGTGGGGTGCCGCTCAGCACGTGATGCTGACCAAGGGGCGGGAGAGCGGCACGATCGAGGTGGCGCGCTGTGGTGGGGGCACGTGTTCGGGGCCGTTCACGCCGATGTCGCAGGGGGCGTCGGCGCGGGAGCGGGTCGTCATCGAGAAGTCGGTGGCGGTGCGCAAGGGGCAGACGTACACGGTTGTGGTGAAGCCGGGGTCGGACGAGGTGGTGCGTTCGGGGCCGGCCGGGGTGTTGTTCGCGTGGATTCCGCTGGGTGGTGCGCTGCTGTTGGCGTCGGTGGTGGTCGCGGGTGGGCTGGGGCGGGTGCGGGCCGGGTGGGTTTTGGCGGGGGTGGGGGTCGGGTTGTTGACGGCTGCGTTCGTGACGATCTGATGTGTGTGATTGACGTTCTGATGTGTGTGACTGACGTTCTGATGTGTGTGACCATCTGGCGTTCGTGACGGTCTGAGGGGTTTCGCCGTTCTTCATGGCGGTGGCGGGGCCGAGTGTTGTGTGTTCGTGATTGACCTGGTCATGGCCGGGGCTGGAAGCTGAGCCGCCCCCTCCACATCTTCTGTTGGTTCACTCGAAGATGGACTGCCCATGCGTACCCTCTCCCGTTTCGGCGCTGTGTTCGCCGTTGCCGCGGCCGCCCTGTTCGCGGCCCCTTCCGCCTATGCCACCCCTCCGGGTGACAACGGCACCGTGAAGATCCATGACGCCTCGACCGGCGAGGAGTTGCGTCGCAACGAGCCGCACGTGTGCGCGTTCTATCTGGACGCCTTCGGTTTTGACGGCGGTCAGAAGGTCGACTGGCACATCGAGGCCTGGGCGCCGACCGCCGCCACGAAGGGTGAGACGGTGAAGTCCGGTGCGATCACGCTGGACGGCGGGGGTCATGGCCGTACGGCGGACCTGTCGCTGCCGGACGGGCACTACAAGCTGTTCTGGAACTTCGACGGCGAGAAGGGTGCCGCGAAGCACAAGGTGTTCTGGTCGGACTGTGAGGACTCGGAGGGGGGCGGTGGTGCGACGCCGTCGGCGTCGGTGTCGCCGAGTTCCTCCGCGAGTGAGGGGGCGTCTGTGTCGGCGTCGCCGAGCGCGGGCTCGTCGGTGTCCGCGTCGGTGTCGGCGTCCTCCTCCGCGGCTGCTGCTGCGTCGCCGCAGGGGGGCGGCGAGGATGGTGACCTGGCCGAGACGGGCAGCAGTGCCCCGGTCGGGCTGTTGTCGGGTGTCGCGGCCGCGCTGGTCTCCGCGGGTGGGTATCTGGTGCTGCGTCGCCGGCAGGCTCAGCGAGGCTGAGGTAGGGAAAACCGGCAGTGCCCCCGAGGACGATCGGTCCTCGGGGGCACTGTCGTGTCCGCTCTCAGCCGGTGTTGCGCAGGCCGGCTGCCACACCGTTGACGGTGAGGAGCAGGGCGCGGGCGAGCAGCGGGTCGGGCTGTTCACCGGCGGCCGCGGCGTCGCGCTGGCGCTTGAGGAGGGTGACCTGGAGGTAGGAGATGGGGTCCAGGTAGGCGTCGCGGATGGAGACGGTCTGCTTCAGGACCGGGGTCGCATCCAGGAGTTCCTTCTCGCCCGTCACCTTGAGCACTTCGCGCACGGTGAGTTCGTGTTCGGCCTTGATGGTGTCGAAGACGTGGCGGAGTTCGTCGGGGACGAGGGTGTCGACGTAGTGCTGGGCGATGCGCAGGTCGGTCTTGGCGAGGGTCATCTCGACGTTGGAGATGAAGTTGCGGAAGAAGTGCCACTGTTCGTGCATCTCGTCGAGCACGGTGTCGAGGCCGGTCTCGCGCAGGGCCTTGAGGCCGGAGCCGACGCCGAACCAGCCGGGGACGATCTGCCGCGACTGGGTCCAGCCGAACACCCACGGAATGGCGCGCAGTCCGTCGAGCGAGACGCCGGAGCCGGGGCGGCGGGAGGGCCGGGAGCCCAGGTGCAGGTCGGCGAGCTGGTCCACCGGCGTCGACGCGAGGAAGTACGTCGGCAGGTCCGGGTCCTCCACGAGCTTGCGGTAGGCGTCGTGGGCGGCGTCGCTGACGACGTCCATGGCGGCGTCCCAGCGGGCGAGGGCCTCGACGGACTGGCGGGGTGAGGTGTGCAGGGCGGAGGCCTGGAGGGTGGCGGCGACGGTGAGTTCGAGGTTTTCCCTGGCCAGGGACGGGATGAGGTACTTGTCGGAGATGACCTCGCCCTGTTCGGTGACCTTGATCTCGCCTTCGAGGGTGCCCCAGGGCTGGGCGAGGATGGCGTCGTGGGAGGGGCCGCCGCCGCGGCCGACGGTGCCGCCGCGGCCGTGGAAGAGGCGCAGGCGTACGCCGTAGCGGTGGGCGACGTCGCGCAGGCGGCGCTGGGCGCGGTGGATCTCCCACTGGCTGGTGGTGATGCCGCCGAACTTGGAGGAGTCGGAGTAGCCGAGCATGACCTCCTGGACGTCGCCGCGCAGGGCGACGAGGCGTCGGTAGGAGGGGTCGGAGAGCATGTCTTCGAGGATGGTGTCGGCGGCCTTGAGCTCGTCGGTGGTTTCGAGGAGCGGCACGATGCCGATCTTGGCCCAGCCGGCGTGGAGGTCGACGAGTCCGGCTTCGCGGGCGAGGACGGCGGCGGCGAAGACGTCGTCGGCGCCCTGGCACATGGAGATGATGTAGGACTCGATGACTTCGGGTCCGAAGATTTCGAGGGCGCGCTTGACGGTCTGGAAGACGCCGAGGGTCTTGGCGCCGGCGGCGTCGACGGGGGCCGGGGTGGGGGCGAGGGGCCTTCTGGAGCGGAGTTCCTTGGCGAGGAGCTTGGAGCGGTACTCGCGGGGCATGTCGGTGTAGCGCCAGGATTCCTCGCCGAGTCGGTCGAAGAGCTGGCCGAGGGCGTGGTGGTGGGCGTCGGCGTGTTCGCGTACGTCCATGGTGGCGAGCTGGAGGCCGAAGGCGGCCAGCGTGCGGATGGTGCGGTTCATGCGGCCCTCGGCGAAGAGGGCGCCGCGGTGTTCGCGCAGTGAGGTCTGGATGAGGGTGAGGTCCTGCAGCAGTTCGCTGGTGCCGAGGTAGTCGCGGCCGGGCTGGTGGGGGGTGCCCTTGGCGAGGCGTTGCTTGGTGTTCTCGAGCTTCTGGCGGATGCAGGTGGCCTTGAGCCGGTAGGGCTCTTCGGCGTTGAGGCGCTTGTAGCGGGGGCTGATCTCGGGGAGGCGTTCGAGGTCGGTCTGGAGGGATTCGAGGAGTTCCTCGGTGGCGCCGGTGTAGCGGATGGAGTTCGACAGGAAGCCGCGGAGCTCGTCGATCAGCTCGAGGGCGTCGTTGATGCCGTGTTCGTGCTGGAGGATCAGCACGTCCCAGGTGACCTGGGGGGTCACGTTGGGGTTGCCGTCGCGGTCGCCGCCGATCCAGGTGCCGAAGGTCAGGGGGCGGGTGTCGTCCGGGAGGGTGACGCCGACGCGTTCGAGTTCGGCGGTGAGGTCCTCGAGGACGTCGCCGACGGCGCCGGCGTGGAGTTCGTCGAGGTAGTAGACGGCGTTGCGGGCCTCGTCGGCGGGTTCGGGGCGTACGACGCGCAGCTCGTCGGTCTGCCAGACGAGGTCGATGTTCTCGGCGAGGCGGATGTCGTAGCGGCGGCGGTCGGCCTCGATGACGGGGGTTTCGAGGAGTGCGGCGATGCGCCGGAGCTTGTTGAGTACCGACCGGCGTGCGGCCTCGGTGGGGTGTGCGGTGAACACCGGGCGAACGTTGAGGTGGCGGACCGTTTGGCGGATGTGCTCGGGGTCGGCGTCCTTGAGGCGGTCGGCGGTGCGGGCGAGGAGGCCGCCTTCGGCGGCGCGGCGGGCGCGCAGTTCGCGGCCGCGGTGGACCTGTTCGGTGACGTTGGCCAGGTGGAAGTAGGTGGAGAAGGCGCGGACGAGCTTGGCGGCGGTCTCCAGTTCGGTGCCGCGCAGCAGCTCGGCGGCGGCTTCGCCGTCCTCGCGGGTGAGGCGGCGGACCTTTTCCACGAGGTCGAGGAGGTCGGGGCCTTCCTGGCGGACGAGGGTCTCACCGAGGAGGTCACCCAGTCGGCGGATGTCGGCGCGCAGCTCGCTGCTGGTCGTCGTCTGGTCGTCGGCACTGCTCACAGGTGCGGCTCCTTGCAGTGTTGAAGCTCGTCTGGGAGGGGAACCCGGAGGGACGTCCCAGCGCGGCAGGCGCCGCATACGGGCGGAAACATCCGGGAAGGATTCAGAGCGGACCGCGCTGTCCGACCGACTCCCAGGATAGGTGTCGGTGCGGACGTGCAGACTCTCGGGCTCTTGCCGCGGGGCGACACGCTGCCATACTTACGACGCCGTAGGTTACGGAACCGTAGGTGAGTCCCGCTCGACTCCCACTCGGTTCGTGTACCGGGTATCTCTCCCAACCCTCGACCCCACAGGGGACGCCCATGACCACAAGTTCCGACGTGATCGAAGACGCCCAGAAGGCGAGCGACGACGCGGCCGTCCCCTCCGCGACGTTGGGTGGGGAGCAGAAACGCTCGATCGAGCAGATCTCCCTTCTGCTCTTCATCACCGTCCCGTTCCTCGCGGTGCTCGCGGCGGTGCCGCTGGCGTGGGGGTGGGGGGTGAGCTGGCTGGATCTCGGTCTGCTGGTCTTCTTCTACTTCCTGGGGTGCCACGGCATCACGATCGGTTTCCACCGCTACTTCACGCACGGCTCCTTCAAGGCCAAGCGGCCCCTGCGGATCGCGCTGGCGATCATGGGTTCGATGGCGGTGGAGGGGCCCCTGGTCCGCTGGGTGGCGGATCACCGCAAGCACCACAAGTTCTCGGACGCGGAGGGTGACCCGCACTCTCCGTGGCGGTTCGGTGAGACGGTTCCGGCCCTGATGAAGGGGCTGTGGTGGGCGCACATCGCATGGATGTTCGACGAGGAGCAGACGCCGCAGGAGAAGTACGCGCCGGACCTGGTCAAGGACAAGGTGATCCGGGCGATCTCCCGCCAGTTCGTCCTGTGGACGGCCCTGTCCCTCGCCCTGCCCGCGCTGATCGGCGGTCTGGTGACGATGTCCTGGTGGGGCGCGTTCACCGGCTTCTTCTGGGGCTCCCTCGTCCGGGTGGCCCTGCTGCACCACGTCACGTGGTCGATCAACTCGATCTGCCACGCGGTCGGCAAGCGGCCGTTCAAGTCGCGGGACCGTTCGGGCAACGTGTGGTGGCTGGCGATCCTGTCGTGCGGCGAGTCCTGGCACAACCTGCACCACGCCGATCCGACGTCGGCGCGGCACGGTGTGGAGCGCGGCCAGCTGGACTCCTCGGCGCGCTTCATCCGCATCTTCGAGAAGCTCGGCTGGGCGTACGACGTGCGCTGGCCGTCACGCTCGCGTATCGATTCGCGCCGGAACACCGGTGAAGGCGGTTCCCGGCGCCGGAAGGAGACGGCCGAGGCGGCATGATTGACGCCGTGGCGACCGACTCCAGCAGCACCCCGAGCAATGAGAAGCCGCGGCGTGCGCGTCGCACCCGGATGACCGGTGCGGAGCGGCGCCAGCAGCTGCTGGAGATCGGCCGCACCCTGTTCGCGGCGAAGGGCTTCGAGGGCACGTCGGTGGAGGAGATCGCGGCGAAGGCCGGGGTGTCCAAGCCGGTGGTGTACGAGCACTTCGGCGGCAAGGAGGGCCTGTACGCGGTCGTCGTGGACCGCGAGATGCGGCGCCTGCTGGACATGGTGACCAGCTCTCTGACGGCCGGCCACCCCCGTGAGCTGTGCGAACAGGCGGCCTTCGCCCTCCTGGACTACATCGAGGAGTACACGGACGGTTTCCGCATCCTGGTCCGTGACTCCCCCATCCCGCAGTCGACGGGTACCTTCGCGTCCCTGATCTCCGACATCGCCACCCAGGTGGAGGACATTCTGGGCCGCGAGTTCAAGAGCCGCGGCTTCGACCCCAAGCTCGCGCCGTTGTATGCCCAGGCCCTGGTCGGCATGGTCGCCCTGACCGGCCAGTGGTGGCTGGACGTCCGCCGCCCGAAGAAGGCGGAGGTGGCGGCGCATCTGGTGAATCTGGCGTGGCACGGGTTGGACGGGCTGGAGGCGAAGCCGCATTTGATAGGGCGCCGCAAGAGCTGAAGAAACGTTCCACTAGATGCATGTTATGGCATCATGTGGTCATGACTGAGATTGCGATCAGCGCGGCCCGTTCCCAGCTCGGCGACCTGGTCCGCCGCGCGGCCCACGGCCGGGAGACCATCGCTCTCACCGACCACGGTCACGTGGCGGCGCTCCTTGTCTCTCCTCAGGTGATAGAGGATCTCGAAGACGCCCTCGCGGTCGCGGACTACCAGCGACGCAAGGCGGAGGGCACGCTTGGCGAGGGCATCCCCATGGCCGAGGTACGCAGGCGACTGGGGCTCGAGCAGAAGTGACCTACGAGATCATCTTCGAACCGCAGGCCCTCGACTCCGCAGCCCGGTTCCTGAAGGAGGACCCGAGCGGCCTCGCGGTGGTCCTGGACACCATCGACAAGCTCGCCGACAGCCCGCGTCCAGCGGGATCGATCCCTTACGGCCCCGACATCCGCCGTCTTCGCGTCGGTGACTACCGGGTCCTCTACGTCATCGACGACGACGTGATCCGCATCCTCGTCACCCACCTCGGCCGGACCGCCTGAACACTCAGCCCTGCTTCCGGGCCACCGCGAACAGTCGGCGGAAGGGCAGGACCGTGCCGTACTCGGTGCTCGGGTAGGCCTCGCGGAGCAGGTCGCGGTATTCGGCGAGGAAGGTGTCGCGGGCGGCGGGGTCGTCGGCGAGGGCGGTGAGGACGGGGCGCAGGCCGGTGCCCTTGACCCAGTCGAGGACGGGGTCGTCGCCGTGCAGGACGTGGTGGTACGTCGTCTCCCAGATGTCGGTCGCGCAGCCGAGGCGGGCGAGCCGGTCGAGGTAGACGCCGGGTGCGTGGACGGAGTCCGCGCGGCGCAGGACGCGTCCGAGCCGGTCCTTCCAGCGGAGGGTGTGGGCCAGCTCGCGCATGAGTGCGTGCAGGGGCGCGTCGATGTTGTGCGGGACCTGGAAGGCGAGGGTGCCGCCGGGTGCGAGGCCGTCGAGCCAGGCGGGGAGGGCGTCGAGGTGCCCTTCGACCCACTGGAGCGCGGCGTTCGACACGATCAGGTCGCAGGTGTGCGTCGGGGCCCAGTCGGCGGCGTCGGCGTGGGCGAAGTCCAGGTGTCCGCCGCCCGGGGTGGGTCCGGCGTAGGCCTGTGCCTGTTGGAGCATCGGCGCGGAGTTGTCGTAGCCGGTGATGCGGGCGGTGGGCCAGCGGTCGGCGAGGAGGGCGGTGACGTTGCCGGGGCCGCAGCCGAGGTCGGCGATGCGGGGCGGGTCGCCCGGGAGGTCGGGGACGCGGGCGAGGAGGTCGGTGAAGGGGCGGGCGCGGTGGCCGGCGTGACGCAGGTACTGGGCGGGGTCCCAGTGGGGAGCGGGCATGGCGGGGCCTTCCTCGGAAGTCGCAGGGTGCGAGGTCGGGTCCTGTCCAGCCTCCCCTCAAAGTATCTTGACGTCAAGAGACTTCATGTCGACACAACCACTACACTGATCGTCATGGAGGACGAGGTCGATCGGCTGGTCGCAGCGTGGCGCCGGGAGCGCCCGGACCTCGACGTGGAACCGCTCGAGGTGCTCAGCCGGGTCAGCAGACTGGCCCGGCATCTGGACCGCGCACGCCGTCTGGCGTTCTCCGAGCACCAGCTGGAGCCCTGGGAGTTCGACGTCCTGACCGCGCTGAGGCGCGCGGGATCGCCGTATCAGCTCTCACCCGGTCAACTGCTCACACAGACGCTCGTCACATCGGGCACGATGACGAACCGGATCGACCGCCTGGCGAAGAAGGGCCTGGTCGAACGCCTGCCGGACCCGAGCGACCGGCGCGGTGTACTGGTCCGCCTGACCGACGAGGGCCGCGACCGCGCGGACCAGGCCCTCGCCGGACTCCTCTACCAGGAGCGTGCGATCCTCGCCGAACTCTCCCGCGCCCAGCGCGGCGAGCTGGCCGGCCTGCTACGCCAGCTGACCGCCCCGTTCGACAACATCCCCGGCTAGGTCGACGGGCCCCACCCCGGCACGGCGGGCGAGCGCGACCGCGGCGAGGGTGGAGTGGACGCCGAGTTTGCCCAGCACGTTCTGCATATGGGTGCGGACGGTGTGCGGGGAGAGGAACAGCCGCTCGGCGACCGCCTTGCGCCCGAGCCCGGCGACCATGCACCGCAGCACCTCGCGCTCGCGCGGCGTGAGGGACTCCACCAGCCGCTCGCTCTCCGTGCGGTGCTTGCGGGCGGCGGTCAGCTCGCGCAGCACGCCCGTGAGCAGGGCGGGCGGCAGATGCGTCTCGTCCCGCAGCACGCCCCGGATGACGGTGAGCAGCCGCGACAGCGAACAGTCCTTCGCCACCCACCCGGACGCCCCAGCCTGCAGGGCGAGGGCCGCCCGGCGCGGATCGTCCTTCTCGGCGAGTACGACGATCCGTACGGCGGGCTGCGCGGAGCGGACCCCGACGACGAGGGAGAGCCCGTCGACGAGCCCGTCCTCACCCACCTCCTGCACGGGCACGGCCGGCCGCACCCCGGGCAGATGGCCGCCCAGGTCGGCGTCGACGAGCAGGACGTCGAACCGGCGGCCCTCGGCCGCCGCGCGCTCCAGACTGCGCAGCGCGGCCGGGCCGCTGCCGGCGGCGGACACGTCGACGTCGGGCTCGGCGGCCAGGGCCGCGGCGAGTGACTCGGCGAAGATACGGTGGTCGTCGACGACCAGGACTCGAATGCGAACCACGAAACCCCCTTCCCCAAGCTCTTGAAAGAGCAGGGGATACCCCAGGTCCGGAGAACGACGACCGGCGCGGGTACGACGCCCCGAGGGGTCGCCACCGCACGGCCGCCGCCGTGCAGAAACTGCTACCCCCACCGCGGGCGTCGTACCCGACTTGTCTCGCCCCCTGATCAGCATCGGCCCCCACCGGTGCTGTTCATCAGAGTACGGCCGGGCGGCAGGAGCGGAAGTCGATTTGCAGAACTGGCCGTCCAGCGCGTTTATGGTGTGCCGCATGTTTCGTATCGAGACAGAAGTCGACAAATCCCGGCGCGATCTTCTCCGCTCCCGGCTCCGCGACTCCGACACCTCGGCCTCCCCCGTACTGCGCGCCCTGCGCGGCACTCCGGCCGAACGCGAAGTGCCCCTCCACGTCTGGGCGTTGGACGCGGTCACCGGCGACCTGGCAGGCGGCCTGGTCGGCCACACCTGGACGACCTGGCTGCACATCACCTACCTCTGGGTCACCCCCCACCACCGCGGCACCGGCCTCGGCACCCACCTCCTCTCCGAGGCCGAACACCTCGCCCACACCCAACGGTCCTGCACCCGGGCCCGCCTGGAGACCTGGGACTTCCAGGCACCGGAGTTCTACAAGCGGCGGGGATACGAGGTGGTATGCGCGATCGAGGACTACCCGCCGGGGGTCACGGAGTTCACGATGACGAAGCGGTTGGGGTGAGCCGGGGAGACAGTCGGAGCAGGGCGGTACCCGCCCGTCGGCCCCGTACGCGATCGACGCGTACGGGGCCGGTGTGGTCCGTCGGAGTGGGGGTCAGTTCGACCGCCGCGCTCCCGCCGAAGGCACCGCCTCGAACACGCGTGGGGCCGTGAAGCCCGCTGCCGCGAAGGCCGTCTCGACCGCCTTGGTGATCGTGTCGACGTCGGTGGCCTCGGCGAGGACGATGGCCGAGCCGCCGAAGCCGCCGCCGGTCATGCGGGCGCCGAGGGCGCCGGTGGTGAGGGCGGTGTCGACGACCAGGTCGAGTTCGGGGCAGGAGATGCGGAAGTCGTCGCGGAGGGAGGCGTGTCCCTCGGTGAGGACCGGGCCGATGGCGCGGGTCTCGTCCGACTCCAGGAGGGAGACGACCCGCTCCACCCGCTCGTTCTCCGTCACGATGTGGCGGACCAGGCGGCGGACCTCCTCCTCGTCGCCGAGGCGGGCCAGGGCCGCGTCCAGGTCGGCGTACGCGATGTCCCGGAGGGCGTCGACGCCCAGCAGCGCGGCGCCCTTCTCGCAGCCCGCGCGGCGCTTGCCGTACTCGCCGTCGCTGTGGGCGTGCTTGACCTGGGTGTCGACGACCAGCAGGCGCAGCCCCAAGGCGGCCAGGTCGAAGGGGATCTGCTTCTGGGACAGGTCGCGGGTGTCGAGGAACAGGGCGTGGCCGGCTTCGCAGCAGGCGGACGCGGTCTGGTCCATGATGCCGGTGGGGGCGCCGACGTAGACGTTCTCGGCGCGTTGGCACAGGCGGGCCAACTGCCAGCGCTGCAGGCCGAGGTCGTAGAGGTCGTTGAGGGCCAGGGCCACCACGACCTCCAGGGCCGCCGACGACGACAGGCCCGCGCCCGACGGGACCGTCGAGGCGAGGTGGACGTCGGCGCCGGTGACCGGGTGGCCGGCCTCGCGCAGGGCCCAGACGACGCCCGCCGGGTAGGCGGTCCAGTTCTTGTCCGCCTCGGGGGCCAGTTCGTCCACCCGCAGCTCTACGACGCCGCCCTCGACGTCCGAGGAGTGCAGACGGAGGACGCCGTCCTCGCGGCGGGAGACGGCCGCGACCGCGGTGTGCGGGAGCGCGAAGGGCATGACGAAGCCGTCGTTGTAGTCGGTGTGCTCGCCGATCAGGTTGACCCGGCCCGGCGCCGACCAGACGCCCTCGGGCTCGGCTCCGTACAGCTCCACGAAACCGGCCTGGACCTGCTGCTGTGCCGCCACTACTGCTCCCTTGCGATGTGCTGCGCGAAGTCCCACGCGTCCGCGACGATACCCGCGAGGTCCGCGCGGGACGGGTTCCAGCCCAGCTTCTCGCGGGCGGTGGCGGCGGAGGCGACCAGGACCGCCGGGTCGCCGCCCCGGCGCGGGGCCACGACCTCGGGGATCGGGTGGCCGGTGACCTGGCGGACGGTCTCGACGACCTCGCGGACGGAGAAGCCGTTGCCGTTGCCGAGGTTGCAGATGAGGTGCTCCCCGGGCTGCGCGGCCTTGAGGGCGAGCAGGTGGGCCTCGGCCAGGTCGGCGACGTGGATGTAGTCGCGTACGCAGGTGCCGTCGGGCGTCGGGTAGTCGTCGCCGTAGACGGAGATCGCGTCGCGGCGGCCCTGGGCGACCTGGAGGACGAGGGGGATGAGGTGCGACTCGGGGTCGTGGCGCTCGCCCTGCGTGCCGTAGGCGCCGGCCACGTTGAAGTAGCGCAGGGAGACCGCGCCCAGGCCGTGGGCGTTCGCCTCGCCGGTGATCATGTGGTCGACGGCGAGCTTGGAGGCGCCGTAGGGGTTGGTCGGCTTGGTGGGGGCGGTCTCGACGATGGGGACCTGCTCCGGCTCGCCGTACGTCGCGGCCGTCGAGGAGAAGACGAGCTTGCCCACGCCGGCGTCGCGCATCGCGCCGAGGAGCGCCATCGTGCCGCCGACGTTGTTGTCCCAGTACTTCTCGGGCTTCGCGACCGACTCGCCGACCTGCGAGAACGCGGCGAAGTGCAGGACGGCGTCGAAGGAGGCGTCGAGCCACTTGGCGGCGTCACGGATGTCGCCCTCCACGAAGGAGGCACCTGCCGGGACGCCCTCGCGGAAGCCGGTGGAGAGGTTGTCGAGGACGACGACCTCGTGCCCCGCCTCCAGCAGGTGCTGGGCGACCACGCTGCCGACGTACCCCGCACCACCCGTGACCAGATACTTCGCGCTCATGAACTCGCTACCTCTCGCAGTCGCTCGGCCGCGCGCTCCGGCGGCACGTCGTTGATGAACACGTTCATGCCGGACTCGGAACCCGCGAGGAACTTCAGCTTGCCGGAAGTGCGGCGGATGGTGAAAAGCTCGAGGTGGAGCGCGAAGTCGTCGCGGTTGACGCCGTCGAACTCCTCCAGCTGGCCGAACGGCGCCTGGTGCCAGGCGGCGATGTACGGCGTCGGAGGCTCACCCTCGCCGAAGATCCGGTCGAAGCGCTTCAAGAGTTCCAGATAGACCTTGGGGAACTCTGTGCGCGCCTCCTCGTCGAGTCCGAGCAGGTCGGGGACGCGGCGCTTGGGGTACAGGTGGACCTCGTAGGGCCAGTGCGCCGCGTATGGCACGAATGCCACCCAGTGTTCACCCTCCAGGACGACACGCTCGTCGGCGAGTTCACGCTCCAGGACGGCGTCGAAGAGGTTCTCCCCTCCGGTCGCGTCCTTGTGCGCGGCCAGCTGGCGCAGCATCAGGGCGGTGCGGGGCGTGGTGAAGGGGTAGGCGTAGATCTGCCCGTGCGGGTGACCCAGGGTCACGCCGATCTCGGCGCCGCGGTTCTCGAAGCAGAACACCTGTTCCACGGAGGACAGATGCGACAGCTCGGAGGTCCGGTCCGTCCACGCGTCGAGCACCAGTCGCGCCTGCTCCTCGGTGAGGTCGGCGAAGGCCGCGTTGTGGTCGGAGGTGAAGCAGACGACCTCACAGCGGCCGGAGTCGCCGGCGAGCGAAGGGAAACGATTCTCGAAGACGACGACGTCGTACGACGAGTCCGGGATCTCGCTGAGCCGGTCGCCCTGGGAGGGGCACAGGGGGCATTCGTCGGCGGGCGGGTGGTAGGTGCGGCCCTGTCGGTGTGAGGCGATGGCGACCGAGTCGCCGAGCAGCGGGTCGCGGCGTACCTCCGAAGTGGTGACGGTCCGCTCCAGGGGGCGCAGGTCCACCGCGTCGCGCAGCGAGTCGTCCTTCAGGTCGTAGTAGATCAGCTCACGACCGTCGGCCAGCCGGGTCGAAGTCTTCTTCACGCCGGACTCCCCATCCGTACACCGCTATAGGCGCTCAAGGCACTCAAAGCACTCAACAGAACCGAACACATCAAACCACAAACCCCCACGCTCGTCACCATCATAATCAAACAAAGAACACCAAAACGAAGCGAGCAGTGCATGCGAACCCCCACATACCTCGCGGCGGAGCTCCGGCTCCCCACAAACTGGCTCGACTACACGATCCTCGGGATCTACTTCGTCGTGGTTCTGGGCATCGGCTTCGCCGCCCGCCGCTCGGTGAAGACCAGCCTGGATTTCTTCCTCTCCGGCCGTTCCCTGCCCGCGTGGATCACCGGCCTCGCCTTCATCTCGGCCAACCTGGCCGCCACCGAGATCCTGGGCATGGCCGCCAACAGCGCGCAGTACGGCGCGTACACCGTCCACTGGTACTGGATCGGTGCCATCCCGGCGATGGTCTTCCTCGGCCTGGTGATGATGCCGTTCTACTACGGCAGCAAGGTCCGCTCGGTCCCGGAGTTCCTGCTGCTGCGCTTCGACCGCGGAGCCCACCTGCTGAGCTCGGCCCTGTTCGCCTTCGCCGCCATCCTGATCTCCGGCGTGAACCTGTACGCGCTCGCGATCGTCGTCGAGGCGCTGCTGGGCTGGCCGCAGTGGGTGGCGATCGTGGTCGCGGGCTTCTTCGTCCTGGCGTACATCACGCTCGGCGGCCTGTCCTCGGCGATCTACAACGAGGTGCTCCAGTTCTTCGTGATCCTCGCGGCACTGATCCCGCTGTCCGTGCTCGGCCTGAAGAGGGTGAACGGCTGGGACGGCCTGACGGACTCACTGACGACGACGCACGGGGACGACTTCGTGACGGCGTGGGGCGGCACGGGCATCGGCAGCGACAACCCGCTGGGGGCGAACTGGCTGACGATCGTGCTGGGCCTGGGGTTTGTTCTTTCGTTCGGTTACTGGACGACGAACTTCGCGGAGGTGCAGAGGGCGCTCTCGGCGAAGAACCTGTCGGCGGCGCAGCGCACGCCGCTGATCGCGGCCTACCCGAAGATCTTCATCGTGTTCCTGGTGATGATCCCGGGGCTGGTGGCGGCGGTGCTGGTGCCGAAGATCGGCACGGCGGACTCGGACCTGCAGTACAACGACGCGATTCCCTATCTGATGTCGCAGCTGTTGCCGAACGGGGTGCTGGGGATCGCGGTGACGGGTCTGCTGGCGGCGTTCATGGCGGGCATGGCGGCCAACGTGTCGTCCTTCAACACGGTGTTCACGAACGACGTGTGGGCGAGGTACGTGGTGCGGGGCCGGGAGGACGCATACTACGTCCGCTTCGGCCGGCTCATCACGGCGATCGGCGTCGCGGCCTCGGTCGGCACGGCATTCCTGGCGTCGTCGTTCTCGAACATCATGAGCTACCTCCAGACGCTGTTCAGCTTCTTCAACGTGCCGATGTTCGTCGTCTTCATCGTGGGGATGTTCTGGAAGCGGGCTTCCATGAAGTCGGGCTTCTGGGGGCTGCTGGCAGGCACCACGGCGGCGATGATCAACTACTTCGTCTTCTACAAGCAGGACGTCATCTCGATCCCCACCGATCAGGGCGCGAACTTCGTGTCGGCGATCGCCGGCTTCGTGGCGGGTGCGGTGGTGATGGTGGCGGTGTCGCTGTTCACGGCACCGAAGCCGGAGGAGGACCTGCAGGGTCTCGTGTACGGCACCCGCTCCCCGGGGATGGCCGAGCCCCCGGCCGCCGGTGACGACGCCTGGTACCGGAAGCCGGCGCTGCTGGGCTGGGGTGCCGTGATCCTGGCGGCGGCCTGCTACATCCCGTTCTCGTTCTGAGCCTGCTGGTGCGTATCGCAGGAGGATGGAAGAACCATGGCTGAGCAATTCGAACCCGACAAGCGCGCCGAGGCTGCCGAGCGGCTGCGGCGGGCGGGGTACTCCGAGGCGGACGTCCAGCGGGAGGTCACCGAGCTGGAGGAGAAGTCCGCGACCGCGGCCCGCATCTTCGACCTGCGCCGCATCATCGGTGGCCTGTTCGTCCTCTACGGCGTCATCCTCACGATCACCGGCCTGACCGACGGCGACGCGGCGATCGACAAGGCCCAGGGGGTCAACATCAACCTCTGGACGGGGCTCGGGATGCTGGCCCTGGGGATCTTCTTCCTGGTGTGGCTGTGGGTGAGGCCGGCTGCGCCGACTGCGCCGCCGTTGCCGGTGGCGGAGGAGAAGGGGGCGCCGGAGTAGGGGTGGTGTTGGGCGACGGGGCCGGAGTTCGCAGCAACGGGTCCGGCCCCGTGCGGCATACGCACCGGCTCGCTCTGACCCCTTCCGTCAAGTGGCCGTTGGGGCGGCCCTCGCGTCTGTTGAGGGGTGGGGCCGGCTCTTGGCGGATGTGGGCCAGGGCGTCGGGCGGAAGGCCCAGGAATGGGTGGTTCGGTGTGGCACACATCCGCCAATTACTCCCAGGGTCCGGCCCCGGGTGCGCCCAGGGCTAGGCGTCCGGGGTCGTGCCCAGGTGGGAGGCCGCTCGGTCCAACAACCCCGTTCTTGCTGCCAGGGCCGCTGCTTCCAGGCGGGAGCCGACGCCGAGTTTCATCAGGACGCGTTGGACGTGGGTGCGGGCGGTTGAGGGGGCGATGCCCATTCCTGCGGCGATGAGGCGGGTGTCCTCGCCCTCGGCGACGCGGACCAGGACCTCGACCTCGCGGGGCGTGAGCATCTGCAACAGGCGCTGGCCCTCGTCGTCCGGTTGGGCCGCGGGGTTCAGCAGTTCGCTGAAGGCCTGCTGCAACAGCTGCGGGGCCACTGCCGCCTCGCCTGCCCTTGCCTTCATGATCGCGCGCTCCACGCCCTCGATGCGTTCGTCGTGGCGTACGTAACCGGAGGCGCCCGCGGCGAAGGCCGCCGCGATGCCTCGGGGGCTCGGCACCGGGCCGAGGACGAGGACCGCCACCTGCGGGCGCTCGCGCTTGATGCGGACCACCGGGTCGAACATGCCCGGCTCGGCCGGTGTCGCCGTCCCCAGCAGGCACACCTCCGGCGCCCGGGTGATCACCAGTTCCGCCGCCCCGGCGGCCGGCGCCGCCGCGGCCAGCACCCGGTGCCCCCGCAACTTCAACGCCGAGGCGAGCGCCTCGGCCAGCAGTCGGTGGTCGTCGACCACCATCAGCCGCACTCCCATTGAGCAAACCCCCCAGTCCCCCCAATGGACCCCCACCGTGGATCGCCCACTATGGATGCCACTGGCCCACATGGACAGAGGGCGCCCCCCGGCACCCCCGCCCTTCATGCCCCCGGAAGCTACACGCTTGTTCGACGTTGCGCTTCCCCTACCGTTCAGAAGTGCCCTGGATCGCCGAAATTCCCCTCATTCGAGGGTGATGAGCGGTAAGTGAATGACCCCGCCCCTGAGCAGGGACGGGGTCGAGAGCGCGGGCGGGCGTCAGCTCTTTGTGCCGAAGCCGACCGCCAGGTACTCCTTCTCGCCGCTGCTGGAGGAGTCCGCGTACACCTGCGACATGAACAGGTGCCCCTGGGAGTACAGGATCTCGGAGTAGTCCGGGGACATGCTGGTCTCGATGTCCCGCACCGACTCGGTGTCCGGGTTCTGCAGCAGCTTCGTCTGCTTGAAGGAACCGCCGGCGATGCTGACGATCTGACCGCCCTCGTCGTACGGCGGACGCTTGTACGCGATCAGGTTGCTGCCGTCCATGCGCAGCGGAGTGATCTCGTAGCCGTCCCCGGCGTCGGCGCGCTGGCCGGTCTGCTTGCCGGTGCCCAGGTCGAAGGCGACGACCTCGTTGGTCCGGCTGTACTCACCGGTGCCGTCGTGTTCCTCCGTGGGGATGTAGAGGCGGTCGTTGCCGACGACCAGACCCGAGCAGTACTCGATCCTGGTGATGCCGTCGCAGCGGGCCGCGTACTGGTCGCCCGGCGCCGAGATACGGGTGCGCAGCTTGCCCGTCTTGTTGTCGATGGAGAAGAAGTCCGAGATGCCGCTGCCGTCACCGGCGCTGTCGCCGACGTCGGCGGCCACGACCAGGGGGTCGGTGGAGACGATGCTGGCGTATTCGATGCCCTTGGCCAGCTTGTACTCGGAGATCACCTTGCCGGAGGCCGGGTCGATGGTCTGGATGTGCAGCTCGCGTGCGTCGTAGTCACCGCACTTGCGCACAGCGACCAGCTTCGGGCCGCCGCCGTAACCGTCGTCGTAGCAGGTGTCGGTCGCCTTCGGCTGCCACAGCACCTTGCCGGAGCCGATGTCGAAGGCGGCGCCGCCGTCGGAGCTGCCCACGGCGACGGTCTTGCCGCTGAGGGTGATGTTGTCGAAGGTGATCGGGTAGTCACCGGATTCGACGGTCTTCTCCCACAGCTTCTTGCCCCCGGCGAGGTCGATCGCCGCGACCTGGCTGCAGCCGGCGGAGTCGTTCTTGGACGACATCTTGGGCCGGAAGACGATCGCCGTCTTGTCGTCCTCGGTGGCGAACCGGCTGGCCTGGCACACCTCGCCGGGCAGCTTGATGGTCCACAGCTTGGTGCCCTGGTCGAGGTCGTAGCCGACGATCTCGGCGAAGCCGGTCTTGACGTACGCCTTGTCGGTCAGCCAGGAGCCGTTCACCGCGGCGCTGTCGTCCTCGCCGACCTGTGGCGAGGGGACCTTGAAGAGGACCTGGGCGCTGGGGTCGGCGGGCGCCTTCTCCTTGCCGCCGGAGGACGTGCCGCCGGAGCCGCCCTTGTCGTCCTTGCCGCCGGTGCCGCCGCTGGAGCTCGCGGTGTCGTCCTTCTTGCTGTCGTCACCGGACGAGGACGCGTACCAGACACCGCCGCCGATGATCAGCGCGATCGCCACGACGGCCGCGACGATGATGGCCACCGGCGCGTTGAACTTCCGCCCGCCGCCACCGGCCTGCGGCTGCATCGGCATGGTCGGCTGGCCCGGGTAGCCGTAGCCGTTGCCGTAGCCGGGCTGCTGCTGGCCGTACGGGTTCGGCGGCTGGCCGTACGGCGGCTGCTGCTGCGTGTACGGGTTCGGCTGCTGAGGCGGCTGGCCGGGGTAGCCGTAGCCGGGCGGCGCCTGCGGGGGCTGGGGCTGCTGGCCCGCCTGCGGATACCCGTAGCCCGGCTGCGGAGCCGGCGGGGTCGGCGGGGCGGGCGGGGGCTGCGGCGCGCCGAAGCCCGGCTGCTGCTGCGGTGGCGTGTCCTGGGGCGGCTGGGGTGCGCCGAAGCCGCCCCCCTGCGGGGGCTGGTTGGGCGGTGGGGGCGGCGGCTGGGTCATGGTGTGGGTACCTCAAGAAGACGGAGCGGGAGAAGTCGGGGGTGGGGCGGGGGCGTCGGCCGGCTCACTTGCCGAAGGCGAGCATCAGCTTCTCCTTCGCCTCGTCCCTGCCCGACAACTGCGTGCTGGAGATGTAGAAGCGCCCGTCGACCCAGTCGATGTCCCGCGAGAAGAAGCTGTTCTCGATCTCGGAGGTGGCCTCCGGCAGTTGCAGCAGCTTCGTCGTCTTGTGGCTGCTGCCGATCGTCGGGATCGACACGACCTGCCCGGCGGCGTCGTACGACGGCTCGACGTACGCGATGAGCTTGCCGTCCTCGACCTTGATCGGCAGCATCGACTCGTCGGCCGGAGACTTCACGCGCCACTTCTCCTTGCCGTCGGCGAGGTTGATGGCGACGATCTCGTTGGCGCCACTGTTCGCCTCGGTGGGCAGGTAGAGGGTGGCCGCGTCGGCCGCGACGGCCTCGCAGCCGGTGAGGTCGCGCTGCAGGACGGTGAAGCCGCAGTCGGGGGCGAAGTTTTCGTCGAAGCCGACCTGGGAGCGGAAGCCACCCTCGGACTTGAACGTGGCGATGTTCCAGGCGTTCTTGTCCTTGTTGGTGCTGTAGACGACCAGCGGGTCGACGGAGAAGGTGTGTGAGACCGTCCAGCCCTTGTCGAACTTCTGGGTCCACTTGACCTTGCCGGTCGTCGGGTCCAGCTCCTGCATCTCGTCGTGCTCATTGGCGCCGGTGGCGTCGCAGGACGCGACGGAGATCAGCTTCGCGCCGCCCGCGAACGCGGACGGGAAGCAGGCGTCGCCGTACTTCGTCTTGTCGAACAGCTTCTTGCCGGTCTCCACGTCGAACGCCGAGCCCGACTGCGAGCGGCCCACCATCAGCGTCTTGCCGGTGATGGAGAGCTCGATGGAGAGCGCGCTGTCGAACAGCTCGCCGTCGGCGACGGTGCCGCTCCAGCCCTTCTCACCGGTGTTGAGGTCGATCTGCTGGAGCTGGTTGCACTTGGCGCGGTCGCTGGAGCCGCTCATGTACGCGACGACGATCTTGTCGTCGGAGGTCTTCTGCGGGGTGACCGCGCAGATCTTCTCCTTGAAGGTGATGGCGTCCCAGGTGGGCGTGCCGTTACCGACGTTGTAGGCGACGAGCTCCTTGTAGGCCGCCTTCACCGCGGTCTTGTCGGTGATCCACATGCCGGGAGCGTCGGCGCCGGAACCGGGCGCGTCGGGCGCCTCCTTGTACCAGAGCACCTTCGCCTCGCCGGTCTGTCGGTCGGCGTTGAAGTCCTCGGGGTCCTCGCCGCCGTCGCCGCTGCCGTCACCGGGGTTGACCGGGCTGTCGGTGGCGGTGGGCTTGGCGTCGTCGCTCTGCTTGGCGACCGGCTTCTTCTTGTCGCCGTCGTCGCCCGAGACGGCCCACACGGTGCCGCCGATGACGAGCAGCGCCGCCACCGCCGCCCCGATCACGATCGCGGGCTTGCCCTTGAAGGGGTTGCGCGAACCGGAGCCCGGCGGCGGGGTGCCGGGCGCGCCGGGGAACTGGGGCTGGGGCGGGTAGCCGTAACCGGGCTGGCCGTACGGGCCCGGCTGCTGCGGTTGCCCGTAGGGGCCCGGTTGTTGGGGCTGGCCGTAGGGGCCCGGCGTGCCGTACGGGCCGGGCTGCTGGGTGCCGGGGGCGCCAGGGGTGCCGTACGGGCCGCCGGGCTGGCCGTAGGGGCCGGGCTGCTGCGGGTAGCCGTAACCGGGCTGTTGGGCGGGCGGGCCCTGCGGTGCGGCGGGCGGTGGGCCCTGCGGCGCGGGCGGGCCCTGCGGTGGCGGCGGGGTCTGGGGAGCGCCGAAGCCACCGCCGCCCTGCTGCGGCGGCTGGTCCTGCGGTGCTCCGAAACCACCCTGCTGGGGCGGTTGGTTGGGCGGCTGAGTCATCAGCGTGTGTCCCCCTCGCTCACTGATTTTTAGCCACGCCCTGAGGTTTGTGAAGGACTCAGAGTCGTACTCATGCAGTTACAGACGGCTCTTTCTATCACCCGGCACCGACAGCGCACCGGCCCGGATCCGCCGCTGTTCCCAAGGGCGAACCGGGCCGTGATACCCCCGTTATGCGCCTTCACGCCCCCTTCACGCGGCGCGCGCGCCGCCTACGCGTCCTCGGCGAGTTCCAGCCAGCGCAGCTCGAGTTCGTCCCGCTCACCAGCCAACCCGCGCAGTTCGGCGTCGAGTTCGGCCACCTTGGCGAAGTCGGTGGCGTTCTCGGCGATCCGCGTGTGCAGCTTGGACTCCTTCTCCGAAATCTTGTCCAACTGCCGTTCGATCCGCTGGAGTTCCTTCTTGGCGGCGCGCTGGTCGGCGGCGTTCTTCTCCGGCGCGGGCCGGGCCGCCACGGGCGCGGCGGCGGCCGCGGCCTCCTCCATGCGCTGCCTGCGCTCCAGGTACTCGTCGATGCCGCGCGGCAGCATCCGCAGCGCGCCGTCGCCGAGGAGGGCGTACACCTTGTCGGTGGTCCGCTCGACGAAGAACCGGTCGTGGGAGATGACGATCATCGAGCCGGGCCAGCCGTCGAGGACGTCCTCCAGCTGGGTCAGGGTCTCGATGTCGAGGTCGTTGGTGGGCTCGTCGAGGAAGAGGACGTTGGGCTCGTCCATCAGCAGCCGCAGCAGCTGGAGCCGGCGCCGCTCACCGCCGGACAGGTCGCCGACCGGCGTCCACTGCTTCTCCTTGCTGAACCCGAACGTCTCGCACAGCTGCCCGGCGGTCATCTCGCGCCCCTTGCCGAGGTCGACGCGCTCACGCACCTGCTGCACGGCCTCCAGCACGCGCAGGGCCGGGTTCAGTTCGGCGACCTCCTGGGAGAGGTAGGCGAGCTTGACGGTCCTGCCGACGGCGACCCGCCCGCCGACGGGCTGGCGTTCCCCGTCGCTGCGGGCGGCCTCGGCCATGGCCCGCAGCAGGGACGTCTTCCCGGCGCCGTTCACCCCGACCAGGCCGATACGGTCGCCGGGGCCGAGCTGCCAGGTCACATGCTTCAGCAGCACCTTCGGCCCGGCCTGGACCGTGACGTCCTCCAGGTCCATGACGGTCTTGCCGAGCCGGGAGGAGGCGAACTTCATCAGCTCGGAGCTGTCCCGGGGCGGCGGCACGTCGGCGATGAGCTCATTGGCGGCCTCGACCCGGAAGCGGGGCTTGGAGGTACGGGCGGGCGCCCCGCGCCGCAGCCACGCCAGCTCCTTGCGGACCAGGTTCTGCCGCTTGACCTCCTCGGTCGCGGCGATGCGCTCGCGCTCGGCGCGGGCGAAGACGTAGTCGGAGTAGCCGCCCTCGTACTCGTGGACCGTGCCGCGCTGGACGTCCCACATGCGGGTGCAGACCTGGTCCAGGAACCAGCGGTCGTGGGTGACACACACCAGCGCGGAGCGGCGCACCTGGAGGTGCCGGGCGAGCCAGGAGATGCCCTCGACGTCGAGGTGGTTGGTCGGCTCGTCCAGGACGATCAGGTCCTGCTCGTCGATGAGCAGCTTGGCGAGCGCGATACGGCGCCGCTCGCCGCCGGAGAGCGGTCCGATGACGGTGTCGAGGCCCTGTGGGAAGCCCGGCAGGTCGAGCCCTCCGAACAGTCCGGTGAGTACGTCCCTGATCTTCGCGTTCCCGGCCCACTCGTGGTCGGCCATGTCCCGGATGACCTCGTGGCGGACGGTCGCCTCCGGGTCGAGGGAGTCGTGCTGCGTGAGCACGCCCAGTCGCAGCCCACCGGAGTGCGTGACCCGCCCGGTGTCCGCCTCCTCCAGCTTGGCGAGCATCCGGATCAGCGTCGTCTTGCCGTCCCCGTTGCGCCCGACGACCCCGATCCGGTCCCCCTCGGACACGCCGAGCGATACACCGTCGAGCAGGGCACGGGTCCCGTACACCTTGCTGACGTTCTCGACATTGACCAGGTTGACGGCCATTTCACTCCTGCCAGGGGATGGATCGACCCTCCAGGGTAGTCGGCTCGCACGCGGAGGATCGGGGGGATGCGTGGTGGGGCGGCTGCGGGTGCGTTGTGGTTGCTCGCGCCCACGCGGCGGAGCCGCACATCGATACAACCCCGCCCCCAGGGAGTTGGTGGGAGCGTCACACCACCGTCGCGCCCTGTGCGGGTCCCGACGCAATACGTACGGTCCGACATGATCCGGAGACTCCCAGCGCCTCCCCCACCTTCGCCGCCGACTCCGCGTCCCGCACCAGGAACGCCGTCGTCGGGCCGGAGCCCGAGACCAGCGCGGCGAGGGCACCCGCGGCGCGGCCCGCCGCGAGGGTGTCGGCGAGTTCGGGGTAGAGGGAGAGCGCGGCGGGCTGGAGGTCGTTGGAGACGGCCGCCGCGAGGGCGTCCGGGTCACCCTCGGCCAGGGCGTCGAGGAGTCGCTCGGAGGCGACGGGCTCGGGGATGTCCGTGCCCTCGCCGAGCCGGTCGAACTCCCGGAAGACGGCCGGCGTCGACAGCCCCCGCTCGGCCATCGCGAACACCCAGTGGAACGTGCCGCCGACCTCCAGGACCGTCAGCTTCTCGCCCCGCCCGACCCCGAGAGCCGCCCCACCCACCAGGCCGAACGGCACATCACTGCCCAACTCGGCGCAGATGTCGAGGAGTTCCTCGCGTGAGGCGCCCGTACCCCACAGCGCGTCGCACGCCACCAGCGCGCCCGCGCCGTCCGCACTGCCGCCCGCCATGCCCCCGGCGACGGGGATGTCCTTGGCGATGTGGATGTGGACGGCCGGGTCGATGCCGTACCGCGCGCCGAGCGCCTCGGCCGCGCGTGCCACCAGGTTCGTACGGTCCAGGGGGACCTGGTCGGCGCCCGGGCCCTCGCAGGTGACGGCCAGCTCGTCGGCCGGGGTCACCGTCACCTCGTCGTAGAGGCCGACCGCGAGGAAGACGTTGGCCAGGTCGTGGAAGCCGTCCGCGCGGGCCGCGCCCACGGCGAGCTGGACGTTGACCTTGGCGGGCACGCGCACGGTGAGGCTCACGCAGCGGTCTCCTTGTTCTCGGCGATGCGCGCGAACTCCTCGACCGTCAGCGACTCCCCGCGCGCCTGTGGCGAGACGCCCGCCGCGACGAGGGCTACCTCCGCCGCGGCCGCCGACCCGGCCCACCCGGCGAGCGCGGCGCGCAGCGTCTTGCGGCGCTGTGCGAACGCCGCGTCGATCACCGCGAAGACCTCCGCCCTCGACGCCGTGGTCTTGATCGGCTCGGTCCGCCGGACCAGCGAGACCAGTCCGCTGTCGACGTTCGGCGCGGGCCAGAAGACGTTGCGGCCGATGGCACCGGCCCGCTTGACCTCGGCGTACCAGTTGGCCTTCACGGAGGGGACGCCGTACACCTTGGAGCCCGGCGGCGCGGCGAGCCGGTCGGCGACCTCGGACTGGACCATGACGAGGGTGCGCTCGATGCTCGGGAAGGTCTCGAGCATGTGCAGCAGGACGGGCACGGCCACGTTGTAGGGCAGGTTCGCGACCAGCGCGGTCGGCGGCGGTCCCGGCAGCTCGGTGATGTGCATGGCGTCGGAGTGGACCAGCGCGAACCGGTCGGCGCGCTCCGGCATCCGCGCGGTGATCGTCGTGGGCAGCGCGGCGGCCAGCACGTCGTCGATCTCGACGGCGATGACCCGGTCGGCGGCCTCCAGCAGCGCCAGCGTGAGCGAGCCGAGCCCTGGCCCGACCTCGACGGCCACGTCCTCGGGGCGGACGTCGGCGGTGCGGACGATACGGCGGACCGTGTTCGCGTCGATCACGAAGTTCTGGCCGCGCTGTTTGGTGGGACGCACGCCGAGCGCGGCCGCCAGTTCGCGGATGTCGGCGGGGCCCAGCAGGGCGTCAGGGGTGGGGCTGCTCACGGCACAAGGGTACGGGGCGTTGGAGGCGGCCCGGTTTGTCGGTCACCGGTGCTGAGGCTGGGGTGTGGGTGGGTTCGCTCGCCCACGCTCGCGGGGTGCCGCTGCGCCCACCTGTGCCGCCCCAGCGGCACGACTGCCCGCAGCTCTGCCTTACCCGTGCAATCGCCCCCCGCAATGCGGCCACGGCGTAGCCCCCCGCCGCATGTACAGCTTCTTCGCGCGGTACGTCTGCTCCGCCGCCGACGCGTCCTGGGGCCGTCCGCTGCCGCCGAGGCTCTGCCAGGTCCGGGTGTCGAACTGGTAGAGCCCGCCGTAGGTGCCCGAGGGGTCGACGGCGTCGGGGCGCCCGCCCGACTCGCAGACCGCGAGGCCCCGCCAGTCGAGCCGTTCCGCGCCACCCATCGACGTCGGCAGCGGCTTGGTGCCCACGCGCACGACCTGCACCCGTGGCTCGCGCACCACCTCGGTCCTGGTCCGGCGCGGCTTCTGCCGTACCCCGTTGACGGTGCGCAGGAGGTACGTGATGCGGCGCAGCCCCGCCTGGCCCGCGCGGTCGACGACCTCCGTGCCCCGGAACAGCGAAGGGTCCTCGGTGCGCCGTGCCGCGAACGGGATCGCCTCCTCGCGGACCTCCTTCGTGCCGGTGATCCGCAGCACGGTGACGGTCTGCCCGTCGCGCGGGAAGCTGCCGGGCGGGACGGAGGTGGTGTCCTGGCCGCGCAGGGTGATCCCGGCCTGCTCGACGGCCTCGCGGACGGTCGCGGCGTTGGTGCGCAGGGTGCGGGCCCGGCCGTCCGCCATGATCGTCAGGGAGCGCTCGGTGCGCACGTCCAGCGCGAGCCCCTCGCGCCCGATCCGCAGGTGGCGTGCGGCGGAGAGGTACGCGCCCTCCGCTCGCACCCCGAGCTCTTCGAGCGCCTCCTCCACCGTGCGCGCCGTCGTCCACACGTCGTGCCGCCGGCCGTCCAGGGTGAGCCGTACGGGACGCCCGTAGTGGACGGCGATCTCGTCGCCGCTGGTGAGCGCGGTGCCGGGGGCGGGCGCCACCATGTCGTGCGCCCCCATGTGGATGCCCTCCTGGGCGAGCAGTTCGGTCACGTCGTCGGCGAAGGTGTGCAGGGTGCGCGGCTTGCCGTCGACGGTCAGCTCGATCGCCTTGTCCTTGGCGACGAAGGCGGTGGTGCCGCCGGCGAGGAAGGCGACGACCAGTGCCTGCGGGAGCAGTCGGCGCAGCGGGCCGTCGACGCGCTCGGCGTACCGCGCCCTGCGCCGGCGCGTGGAGCGCCGCCCCGCCACGGCGCGCGCGGGCTCGGCACCGTCCGCCTGGCGGGGAACCGTCGGCTCGGGCACCTCGTAGGCGGGGCGGTAGGTGTCCTCGTACGCCCCGGGCGCCGTGCGGACCCCGTACACGAGCGTCGCCGCACTGTGCAGGTCGCCGCCGGGCACGCCGGGGGGACGGGGAATGCCCGGTGGCTCGGGCACCCCCGGCGAGCCGGAGCCGCCGTACGGCTCGCTCGGGCCGTACGTCTCGAACGTCTGGTAGTTGCTCACGCCGACACGCTCCAGAAGGCCAGAGGGGTCCGGATCGGGCCCCCAGAACCTAGCGGAGCGGCGGTCACTCTCCAAAGCGACGCGGCTACGGACAGTCAGTCGATACGGTCAGTAACCGAAGGCGCGGGCCGTGTTCGCGGCGAGCGCCGTGGCGAGGGCGTCCTCGTCGATGCCGCGCACGGCGGCCATGGCGCGCACGGTCACCGGCACGAGATACGGGGCGTTGGGCCGCCCGCGGTAGGGCGCCGGCGTCAGGAAGGGGGCGTCGGTCTCCACGAGGACCAGCTCCAGGGGGGCGACGGCGAGGGCGTCGCGCAGGTTCTGGGCGTTCTTGAAGGTGACGTTGCCCGCGAAGGACATGTAGTAGCCGGCGCGGGCGCAGATCTCGGCCATTTCGGCGTCGCCGGAGTAGCAGTGGAAGACGGTGCGCTCGGGGGCGCCCTCCTCTTTCAGGACACGCAGGACGTCGGCGTGGGCGTCGCGGTCGTGGATCACGAGGGCCTTGCCGTGCCGCTTGGCGATCTCGATGTGGGCCCGGAACGACCGCTCCTGCGCCGCCTTGCCCTCGGGCCCGGTGCGGAAATGGTCGAGGCCCGTCTCGCCGACGCCCTTGACGTGAGGGAGCGCGGCCAGGCGGTCTATCTCGGCGAGTGCCTCGTCGAGGCCGGCGTCGCCGCCCGGCTCGCGCGTCCCCTGCCGCGACCACCCGTCGGGGTCTCCGTGGACGATCCGCGGTGCCTCGTTGGGGTGCAGGGCGACCGTCGCGTGGACGCTGTCGTACGCGGCGGCCGTCTCGGCGGCCCACCGGGAGCCGTTCACGTCGCAGCCGACCTGCACGACGGTGGTGACCCCGACGGACGCGGCTTTCGCGAGCGCCTCCGCCACGGTCCCCGACTGCATGTCGAGGTGGGTGTGGGAGTCGGCGACCGGTACCCGCAGGGGCTCCGGGAGCGGCGGTGCGGCGTTCTTGTCGCTCTTACCGCTCTTGTCGTGCTTGTTGCTCTTGTCGTTCTTGTCGGAGGCGTTCGAAGGCATGCCCCGATCCTACGAAAGGGGCACGCCCCTGCCCTCGGACCCGTTCGCTCAGCTCGCCTTGCGCTGGAACGGGTGCAGGAGGTCGGACAGGTGCCAGTGGTGGTCCCTGGCCGCCTCGTCCTGCGGGTGGCCCTCCGCCTGATCCTCCACCGTGGCCCCCTGCCGGGGCACCGGCGGCTGTCGCCGCGCCGCGCTGAGCGCCGACGAGACCTGTCCGGCACGCATGATGCGCACGACGTGGCCGTCGCAGTTCCTGCACGCGGGCCGGCTCAGCGGCGACGGCACGGCACTGCCGTCGGCTATGTACGTCACGAACTCCCGGCCCTCCCCGTCGACGTGGTGCTCGATGTCGTACGACTGCTCCCAGCCGTGTCCGCAGCGCATGCAGACGAAGGAATACGACTCGTGGACGACGGCGGTCTCACTCATGCCAGCTCCTCTTGTCCGCCGGTTGAGGGGGACGGGTCTGTTCCCCTCAACCCAGTGGACGCCTCCACCGGCGTGAACGCATCGGGCCTGTCGAGTGTTGGAGCCGATTTGGACTTTCCTTGCCGAAGCGGCCCCGGACGAGGGGGCTGGGCTTTGCCTTTCGCGCCCACCCTTTAACCGCTCATGGGGCGCCCGCTCATCGGAAATGCGCCCTGCTCAGAGGGTGTTCCTGGCTGAAGTTCGGTGGTGTTTCCGGCCGCGCCTCAAGAGGCGTTCTTCGCCGCCACCACCGCGTCGAACACCTGACGTTTCGGCAGTCCCGCCTCGACCGCCACGGCCGCGATGGCCTCCTTGCGCCGCTCCCCCGCCTCCTCGCGCACCCGCACCCTGCGCACCAGCTCCGCGGCGTCGAGTTCCTCGGGGCCGCGCTCGGGCGCGCCCTCGACGACGACGGTGATCTCACCCCGTACGCCCTCGGCCGCCCACGCCGCCAGCTCGTCCAGCGGACCGCGCTTGACCTCCTCGTACGTCTTGGTCAGCTCGCGGCAGACGGCGGCCCGCCGGCCGGTGCCGAAGACCTCGGCCATCGCGGCGAGGGTGTCGTCGAGCCGGTGCGGGGCCTCGAAGTACACGAGGGTGCGCCGCTCCTCGGCGACCTCGCGCAGCCGCGACAGCCGCTCGCCGGCCTTGCGCGGCAGGAACCCCTCGAAGCAGAACCGGTCGACGGGCAGGCCGGACAGCGCCAGCGCGGTGAGCACGGCGGACGGGCCGGGGACGGCGGTGACCCGGACGTCCTTCTCGACGGCGGCGGCGACCAGCCGGTAGCCGGGGTCGGACACGGACGGCATCCCGGCGTCCGTGACGAGCAACACACGCGCGCCGCCGAGCAGTTCCTCGACCAGCTCGGGGGTGCGGGCGGATTCGTTGCCCTCGAAGTAGGACACGACGCGCCCCTTGGGCGTCACACCCAGCGCCTGCGTCAGTCGCCGCAGCCGCCGGGTGTCCTCGGCCGCGATGACGTCCGCGCCGGCCAGCTCCTCCGCGAGCCGGGGCGGCGCGTCCGAGATGTCGCCGATGGGGGTGCCCGCCAAAACAAGGGTTCCAGTCACATATCCATCCTCGCAGGGACCGGCCCCGGCCATGGTTGGGGCCCAAGCACGGGACTCACACAGAACGGTTCCCTACGATGGCGCGGTGACCAGTACCGCGTCCTCCATGGACACCCGGCAGGGCCAGGCGCCGCACGACCAGCGGCCGACGTGGCAGCAGCGGCTGCGCCGTTTCGGATACCCGGCGAAGCCCGCCTCCGACGTCCGCGAGCGGCTCGTGCCGCCGTTTGTCCAGCCCAGCCCCCGGTTGTGGCAGGCGTTCGGGGTGCCACCGGTGCTCGCCGAGCGGATCACGCGCTGGTCCGGGTGGGGCGGCCCGCTGCTCGTCACGCTCATGGCGGGCTTGATGCGGTTCTGGAACCTCGGGAGCCCGAAGCGGGTGATATTCGACGAGACGTACTACGCCAAGGACGCGTGGGCGCTCGTCCACCGGGGCTTCGAGGTCAACTGGGACAAGAACGTCAACGACCTCGTGCTCTCCTCGAACGGGCACGTCCCGATCCCGACGGACGCGGCGTACGTGGTGCATCCGCCGGTCGGCAAATACGTCATCGGGCTCGGCGAGCTGATGTTCGGGTTCAATCCGTTCGGCTGGCGCTTCATGACGGCGCTCCTTGGCACCCTCTCCGTGCTGATGCTGTGCCGCATCGGCCGCCGCCTGTTCCGCTCGACCTTCCTGGGCTGCCTGGCGGGCGCCCTCATGGCCGTGGACGGCATGCACTTCGTGATGAGCCGCACCTCGCTGCTCGACGGCGTGCTGATGTTCTTCGTGCTGGCCGCGTTCGGCTGCCTGGTCATCGACCGCGACAAGGCGCGGGAGAAACTCGCGGCGGCGATCCCGGCCGACGCGGACGGCCGGTACCGCCCCGACGTGCACACCGCCGAGACCACCCGCTTCGGGTGGCGCCCCTGGCGCTGGCTCGCGGGTCTGATGCTGGGCCTGGCCATCGGCACCAAGTGGAACGGCCTGTACATCCTCGCCGCGTTCTGCGTGATGGCGGTGCTGTGGGACATCGGCTCCCGCAGGGTCGCCGGCGCCCGCCACCCGTACACGGCGGTGCTGAAGCGGGATCTGGGCATCGCGTTCCTGGCGACGGTCCCGGTGGCGATCGTCACCTACATCGCCTCGTGGACCGGCTGGATCCTCTCTTCCACCAACGGCTCGGGCGGCTACTACCGCGACTGGGCCACCGCCAACGGCAGGTCCAGCAGCTGGTCCTGGCTGTTCCCGGACTGGTGGCTGAGCCTGTGGCACTACGAGCACGAGGTCTACAAGTTCAACATCAACCTCTCCTCGCCCCACACCTACGAGTCCAACCCCTGGAGCTGGATCGTCCTGGGCCGCCCGGTCTCGTACTTCTACGAGTCGCCCTCCCCCGGCAAGGACGGCTGCCCCGCCGACGCGGGCGAGAAGTGCGCCCGCGAGGTCCTGGCCCTGGGCACGCCGCTGCTGTGGTGGGCCGCCTGCTTCGCGATCCTGTACGTCCTGTGGCGCTGGTTCTTCCGCCGTGACTGGCGCGCGGGCGCCATCGCCTGCGGTATCGCCGCCGGCTACCTCCCCTGGTTCCTGTACCAGGACCGCACGATCTTCCTCTTCTACACCGTCGTCTTCGTCCCCTTCCTCTGCCTCGCGGTGGCCATGCTCATCGGCGCCCTCGCCGGCCCACCCGGCTCCTCCGACACCCGCCGCGTCGCCGGCGCGACGGGCGCGGGCGTCCTGGTGCTGCTGATCGCGTGGAACTTCATCTACTTCTGGCCGCTGTACACGGGGACGGCGATTCCCATCGACTCCTGGCGTTCACGGATGTGGCTGGATACCTGGGTCTGAGTCATATCCCTGATCTCCGTTCGGACAACTTCTGTAAACACCCGTCACAACCGGTCCCTGTTCCGCTTACAGTGCGAAGCACGACCAGCTTTCTGAACGCGTTCAGAAAACGCGGGGGAAGCTCAACGGGGAACGGGGAAGGGAACGGGCATGCGCAAGGGGGCCAAGGCCGGCATAGTCGGCGCGGTGTTCACCGTGATGGTGGGCGGGGCCGGGTACGGCGCCTACAACTTCCTGTCCGCGCTGAACGGCGACGGCGGGACGGGCGGCACGAGCACAAACCAGGCAGGCACCGCGACGACGAAGAAGAGCGGTCCGCCGAGCAGTTCGGAAGTGAAGGAGACGACGGCCAAGTTCTTCGCGGCCTGGGAGAAGGGCGACGCGGCGACGGCGGCGGCGTACACCAACAACGCGGAGAAGGCCGAGCCGCTGCTGACCTCGTACGGCGAGACCGCGCACATCACCGGCGTGAAGATCACGCCCGGGACGGCGAGCGGCGACACGGTGCCGTTCACGGTCAAGGCGAAGGTCGCGTACGACGGCAAGTCCAAGCCGCTGGACTACAAGGGCACGCTGACCGTCGTGCGCGGGGTGTCGACCGGGAAGGCGCTGGTCGACTGGCAGCCCTCCCTCGTGTACCCCGGGCTGAAGAACATGGACGACACGCTCGTCACCGGCGAGTCGGCGAGCCCGCCCATCGAGGCCGTGGACCGCAACGGCAAGGTCCTGACGAAGGAGAAGTACCCCTCGCTCGGCCCGATCCTGGACGAGCTGCGCGCCAAGTACGGCGAGAAGGCGGGCGGCACCCCCGGCGTCGAGCTGGCGATCCACCACGCCGACCCGAACACCGCCGACACCTCGCTGCTGACCCTCGCCAAGGGCAAGGCGGGCAAGCTGACGACGACGATCAGCGCGAGCGCGCAGGCGGCGGCCGAGCAGGCGGTGAAGAGGTACGCGCAGTCCTCGGTGGTGGCCGTGAAGCCGAGTACCGGCGAGGTGCTGGCGGTCGCCAACCACCGCACCGACGAATGGAACGCCGCGTTCCTCAGCGAGGTCCCGCCCGGCTCCACGATGAAGATCGTCACCGCGGCCACGCTCATCGACAAGGGGCTCACCACCGCGAGCGGGCCCGCGCCCTGCCCCGACAGCGTGATGTGGGAGGGCCAGACCTTCCACAACCTCAAGAACATGAAGCCCAACGAGAGCGCCACGCTCGCCGACAGCTTCGCCCGCTCCTGCAACACCGCCTTCATCAAGTACGTGAAGTCCCTGCAGACCGAGTCGCTGACCGAGGAGGCCCAGAGCCGCTTCGGGCTCGGCCGGGACAACTGGAAGACCGGCATCCCGTCCTTCGACGGCTCGATCCCGGCGGCCGGCGGCCCGGACAAGGCGGCCAACCTCATCGGCCAGGGCCAGGTCCAGATGAGCCCGCTGAACATGGCCTCGGTGACGGCGACCGCGATGACGGGCACCTTCCGGCAGCCGGTGATCGTGGCGCAGAGCCTCGACGACCGTGAGCTGGCCACCGCGCGGGGCCTGTCCGCAAGTACGGTCCAGCAGCTGCGCGCCATGATGAACCGCACCGCCACCAGCGGCACCGCGGCCGGCGTGATGTCGGGCCTCAGCGGCCGGATCGGCGCGAAGACCGGCTCCGCCGAGATCGGCGGCCAGACCAACTCCGACAGCTGGTTCACCGGTTACCGCGACGACATCGCCGCCGCCGCCATGGCCCAGGACGGCGGTCACGGCAGTGACGCGGCCGGTCCGATTGTCGCAGCCGTGCTACGAACTGGAGGCTGACGTCACCCACGGAGATCGGGACTCTAGTGTGGTTGCCGTCGTTGGGGTGTGTGAGGACAACGAGGGCAAAGGGGCTGTGGGGGCGCCCCGCGATCACGCGGAGGAACGCAAACAGTGGGCAACAGAGGGCGCGCCGCCGAGCGGCGAAAGACGAAGCCCGCCGTCATCGGCGGGATGATCGCCGTGGTCGTCGGCGGCGCCGGAATCGGCGTCTACGCGCTGTACGGGGGCGGGGCGGCGGCCGACGACGGTACGACGGCGTCGGCCTCGGCCGGCAAGAAGTCGCCGTCGGTCAAGACCGGCCCGCTGTCGGCGACCGAGGTGACCACCGCGGCCCGGACGTTCCTCACTGCATGGCAGCAGGGCGAGGTCACCAAGGCGGCGGCCGGCACGGACGACTCCACGGCCGCCGCATCCCTCCTGACCGGCTACACCAAGGACGCCCACCTCAAGAACGTCACCCTCACCGCGGGCACGCGCGCGGGCGACAAGGTGCCGTTCTCCGTGAAGGGCACCGTGGACTTCAAGGGCGTCAGCAAGCCGCTGGCGTACGACAGCGCGCTGACCGTCGTCCGCCGGGCGAAGGACGGCAAGCCGCTGGTCGACTGGCACGCCTCCGTGGTCCACCCCGACCTGCAGGACGGCGACACGCTCGTCACCGGCGAGTCCGGCACCCCGCCCGTCAAGGCGCTCGACCGGGACGGCGGCGAGCTGACCACGAAGAAGTACCCGTCCCTGGAACCTGTCCTGGACGGACTGCGCGAGAAGTACGGCAAGAAGGCCGGCGGGAAGGCGGGCGTCGAGCTGCGGGTGATCCGCGGGAAGGCGTCGATCGCGAAGAAGGCGTCCGACAAGACGCTCCTCGAACTCAGCAAGGGCACGCCGGGCACGGTGAAGACGACGCTGAGCCCGGGCCTCCAGGCCGACGCCGAGCAGCAGGTGGCCAAGAAGGCACGCGCGTCGGTGGTGCTGCTGCGGCCGTCGACGGGCGAGATCCTCGCGGTGGCCAACACCAGCCACGGCTTCAACACCGCCTTCCAGGGCTCCCTCGCGCCCGGCTCCACGATGAAGGTCATCACCTCCTCGCTGCTGATCGACAAGAAGCTCGCCTCGGCGGACAAGGCGCATCCGTGCCCGAAGTACTTCAAGTACGGCGGCTGGAAGTTCCAGAACGACGACAAGTTCGAGATCAAGGGCGGCACGTTCAAGGCGAGCTTCGCCCGCTCCTGCAACACGGCCTTCATCAGCCAGGCGCCCGACCTCGAGAACGACGACCTGACCAAGCAGGCGCAGCAGGTCTTCGGCCTGTCGATGAACAACTGGGCGATCGGCGTCCCGACCTTCGACGGCCGGGTGCCGGTCCAGTCACAGGCCCAGATGGCGGCGTCCCTCATCGGCCAGGGCGGGGTGCGGATGAACCCGCTGAACATGGCGTCCGTGGCCGCGACGGTCAAGGCGGGCACCTTCCACCAGCCGTACCTGGTCGCCCCGTCGGTCGACGACCGCACCCTGGCCACCGCGTCGCGCACCATGTCCGCTTCCACGCTGTCCCAGCTGCGTGAGCTGATGCAGTACACCGCCGCCGCCGGCACCGCCGCCGAGGCGATGTCCGGGCTCGGCCCCGACTACGGCGCCAAGACGGGCTCGGCGGAGGTCGACGGCCAGAAGAAGCCCAACGGCTGGTTCACCGCCTACCGCGGCGACCTCGCCGCCGCCGGCGTCGTCCAGGCGGGCGGCCACGGCGGCGACACGGCGGGCCCGATCGTGGCGGCACTGCTCAAGGCGGGCGGCTGAACACCCACCGGCGCTGAACGCCCGTCAGTGCCGGACGCCCGTCAGTGCCGGACACACGTCAGTGCCGGACACACGTCAGTGCCGGACACACGTCAGTGGGGCACCGGCTTGGCCGCCGCCATGTATGTCCGGCGCAGGAAGCGCAGCAGCGTCTTGGACTCGAACTGCACGACCGAGACGCCCTGGGCGGAGTGGAACTCGACGACGGCCTGGACGCGTCCGCACGGCCACACGCGGACGTCTCCGGCGCCGGTCGGGGCACGCAGGCCCTGTTCGAGCAGGGAGCGCGAGAAGGTCCACTCGTGCGTGTCGGGGAGACGGACCCGGACCGAGCGGGGGTCGGTCTCCGGGTCGTAGCGCAGGATCACGGGGACGGCCTCGTGTTCTTCCTCGACCAGGTCCGCGTCCGTGACGACGTGGGCTCGCGCGTACTGCTCGACTACGGACATCGGACCGGCCCCTTACGCTGCGTGACCTGTGCGAAAGCTGTGCATCCGCTTCCCATCCAATGTCGCATATTTTCCGGGGCGCGCTTCTTGGGACCGACGTATCTCACATGTGCGATATACGCGATACACGCGATACACAAGTGATGCGCTCTTGCGAACCGTTCGCATCAAGCCACTATCATCGAACGGTGCACGTACCTGACGGATTCATCAACGCTCCGACCTCCGCCGTGACCGGAGTCGTCGCCGCCGGCGCCATCGCCGTGAGCCTGCGCGGCGCGCGCCGCGAACTCGACGAGCGGACGGCACCGCTGGCCGGTCTGGTGGCCGCGTTCATCTTCGCGGTACAGATGCTCAACTTCCCCGTGGCGGCCGGAACCAGCGGTCACCTCCTGGGCGGTGCGCTCGCCGCGATACTCGTGGGCCCCTTCACCGGGGTCCTGTGCGTGTCGGTCGTCCTGCTCATGCAGGGCATCCTCTTCGCCGACGGCGGGCTGACCGCGCTCGGCGTGAACATCACCGACATGGCGATCGTGACGACGGTCGTGGCCTACGCCGTCTTCCGCGGCCTGGTGAAGGTGCTGCCGCGCACCCGCCGCTCCGTCACCGCAGCCTCCTTCGTCGCCGCGCTGCTCTCCGTCCCGGCCGCAGCCGTCGCCTTCACGCTCCTGTACGCGGTCGGCGGCACCACGGACGTCGCGATCGGCAAGGTCGCCACCGCGATGATCGGCGTGCACGTGCTGATCGGCCTCGGCGAGGCCGCGATCACCGCACTGACCGTCGGTGCCGTCATCGCCGTACGGCCGGACCTCGTCTACGGCGCTCGTGGCCTCCAGCAGAAGCTGAAGCTCCGGGTGAACGGCGAGCTCGTCGACGCGCCGGCCGCCGAGCCGGTGCCGGTCGCCGCCCGGTCCCACCGCAAGGTGTGGATCACCGGCCTGGTCACGTCCCTCGTCCTCGCCGGGTTCGTCAGCTTCTACGCCTCGGCCAGCCCCGACGGCCTGGAGAAGGTCGCCGCGGACAAGGGCATCGACAAGAGGACCGAGGAGCACGCGTCCTCCGACTCCCCGCTCGCCGACTACGGCGTGAAGGACATCAAGGACGCCCGCCTCTCCGGCGGCCTCGCGGGCGTGATCGGCGTCGGCGTCACCGTCGTCGCGGGCAGCGGCGTGTTCTGGGCGGTGCGCAGGCGCCGTACCGCGGACGCGTCCCCCACGGCCGTCGAGAACGTCTGACGTCATGGGTGCCGGACACGCGCACAAGCTCTACCGGCACGGGCACTCGCCCGTGCACGGTCTGCCGCCGCACACCAAGCTCGCCGCCGTGTTCACCTTCGTGGTGGTCGTGGTGTCCACACCGCGGGAGGCGATGTGGGCGTTCGGCCTGTACGCGGTGCTGCTGGGCGTGGTCGCCCACCTCGCGCGCGTGCCGGCCGGCTTTCTGCTGCGCCGGCTGCTGATCGAGGTGCCGTTCGTCGCGTTCGCCGTGCTCATGCCGTTCGTGGCGGAGGGCGAGCGGGTCGAGGTGCTGGGCATGTCCCTGAGCGTGAACGGCCTGTGGGGCGCCTGGAACGTCCTCGCCAAGGGCACCCTCGGCGTCGCCGCCTCCGTCCTCCTCGCCTCCACCACCGAACTGCGCGAACTCCTCCTGGGTCTGCAGCGGTTGAAGCTGCCGCCGCTGCTCGTGCAGATCGCGTCCTTCATGATCCGCTACGGCGACGTCATCACCGACGAGATGCGCCGCATGCGGATCGCCCGCGAGTCCCGCGGCTTTGAAGCGAAAGGCATACGGCACTGGGGTGTGCTCGCCAAGTCGGCGGGCGCGCTGTTCATCCGCTCCTACGAGCGCGGCGAGCGCGTGCACCTGGCCATGGTCAGCCGCGGGTACGCCGGTTCGATGCCCGTCATCGACGAGGTGACCGCCTCCCGGGCGCAGTGGTCCTACGCCCTCGCCCTCCCGTTCGCCGCCCTCGTCGTCTGTCTGCTGGGATGGACCCTGTGACTGCTTCCCTTTCCCTGGAGGTCTCCGGCCTCGCCTTCGCCTACCCCGACGGCCACCAGGCCCTGTTCGGCGTGGACTTCTCGATCGAGCGCGGCGAGCGCGTCGCGCTGCTCGGGCCGAACGGCGCCGGCAAGACGACCCTCGTGCTGCACCTCAACGGCATCCTGAGCGGCGGCACGGGCACGGTGACGGTCGCCGGGCTGCCCGTGAGCAAGCGGCACATGGCCGAGATCCGGCGCAAGGTCGGCATCGTCTTCCAGGACCCGGACGACCAGCTGTTCATGCCGACGGTCCGCGAGGACGTCGCCTTCGGCCCGGCCGCAGCCGGGATCAGGGGCGCCGAGCTGGAGGAGCGCGTGGAACGTGCGCTTATGCGGGTCGGCATGGCGGAGTTCAAGGAGCGCCCGCCGCACCACCTCTCCTTCGGCCAGCGGCGCCGGGTGGCCGTGGCGACCGTGCTGGCGATGGAGCCGGAGATCCTCGTCCTGGACGAGCCCTCCTCCAACCTCGACCCCGCATCCCGCCGCGAACTCGCCGACATCCTGCGCTCGCTGGACGTGACCGTCCTCATGGTCACCCACGACCTGCCGTACGCGCTGGAGCTGTGCCCCCGCTCGCTGATCCTGAGCGACGGGGTGATCGCGGCGGACGGGAAGACGGCGGAGCTGCTCGGCGACGACGAGCTGATGCGCGCCCACCGGCTGGAGCTCCCGTTCGGCTTCGACCCGCGTTCCGTGTCGGCGGGCACGAATCGTCCGTGACATTCGGCCCATGCCGCGACGGGGTGCACCGGCCGTCCGTGACAATGGGGCGCGTGACGAACGAGGAGACCACCGCGGAGGGCGCCTCGCTGCTCCTCGACGAGCAGCTGTGCTTCGCGCTGTACGCGGCCCAGCGCGCGGTGACGGCCGCGTACCGCCCGCTCCTCGACGAGCTCGGCCTCACCTATCCGCAGTACCTGGTCCTGCTGGTGCTGTGGGACCGGGGCGAGACCACGGTCAAGGAGCTGGCCGAGGCGCTGCGGCTCGACTACGGGACGGTCTCGCCGCTGCTGAAACGGCTGGAGGCGGCCGGGCTGGTACGGCGGGAGCGCTCGGCGCGGGACGAGCGCTCGGTGCTGGTGGCGTGTACGGGGCGCGCGGAGGACCTCAAGGAGCGCGCGACGCGCGTACCCGGCGCGCTTCTCGAGTCGACGGGGCTCGACGTGGCAGCGGTCGGGCGGTTGCGCGAGGAACTGTGGCAGCTCGCGGAGAAGGCGAACGGCGCGGCGGGACGGTCCCGCTGAGACTCGCTGAGGCCGCTGAGACCCCACCTGGAGTTACCCCCGGTTACTACCCCCTGGTAGCCGAACCCCTCCCTACCGGTCGGTACCTTGTGCACGATGTAATTGGGGAGAATGAATTCCGGGGGAGGTCCGCCGTGACAGAAGGCGCTGCCGTCGACTCCGTCGACACCGTCGACACCCGTCCGACGAAGATCATGTACGTCGCCGAAGCCACCGCGCACGGCGGCCGGGACGGCTATGTCACCAGCCAGGACGGCCAGATCGAGCTGAAGGTCGCGATGCCCCCGGCACTCGGCGGCGACGGCAACGGCACCAACCCCGAGCAGCTGTTCGCGGCCGGCTACAGCTCCTGCTTCCACAACGCCCTCGTCCTCGTCGGCCGCCGGGCGGGCTTCGACCTCACCGGCTCCACGGTCGCCGCGAAGGTCGGCATCGGCCCCAACAAGCAGCGCGGCTACGGCCTCGCCGTCGCCCTGAGCGTCTCCCTCCCGGTCCTCGACGCGGACATCGCCGGCAAACTGGTCGACGCGGCCCACGAGGTCTGCCCGTACTCCAACGCGACCCGCGGCAACATCGAGGTCACGATCCTGCTCGGCTAGCGCAACCAGGGAATCGCAGGCTCTTTCCGGGTGTTGCCCGCACAGTCGCAGGCGAGCCGGAGGGAAGTGCGGGCGTGGACGTGAACGGCACAGTGGCCGAGGGCTTCGAGCCGGTCAGGGAGGCGTTCGCGGGCAACTTCGAGACGCTCGGGGAGCGGGGCGCCGCGGTGACCGTCTATCGCGACGGGCACAAGGTCGTCGACCTGTGGGGCGGCACGAAGGACGTCGACGGCACGGCCCCCTGGGAGCAGGGCACCGCCCAGATCGTGCGCTCGGCGACCAAGGGCGTCGCCGCCGCCGTACTCCTGCTGCTGCACCAGCGCGGAGAGCTGGACCTGGACGCCCCGGTCGGCGAGTACTGGCCCGAGTACAAGGCGGCCGGCAAGGAGCGGACCCTCGTACGGCACCTGCTCGCGCACCGCGCGGGCGTGCCCGTGCTGGACCGCCCGCTGACGCCCGCCGAAGCCGCCGACCCGGTGCTCGGCGCGGAGGCCGTCGCGGCGCAGGCACCGGTGTGGGAGCCGGGGACCGAGCACGGGTACCACGCGCAGACGTACAGCTGGCTCACCGGCGAGCTGGTGCGCCGGATCACCGGCCGTCCGATCGGCGAGTGGATCGCGACCGAGATCGCCGGCCCGGCCGGAGCGGACCTCTGGCTCGGACTGCCCGCGGGCGAGGCCGGGCGCGTGGGCCGGGTCGGCAAGGTCGAGGCCCCGGTCCAGGCGGGCGCGCTGCGGACCCGCCCCAAGCGGGCGGTCTCCGAGGCCTACGCCGACCCCGAGTCACTCACCCGCCGCGCCTTCGCCGCGATCACCCCGCTGCCGGACGAGAACGACCCCGCCTACCGGGCGGCCGCCCTGCCCGCCTCCAACGGCATCGCGACCGCGGAGGGCCTGGCCCGCTTCTACGCCTCACTCATCGGCGAAGTGGACGGCGGGGTACGGCTGTTCACCCCGCCGACCATGGAACTGGCGCGCGGCGAGCAGTCGGCGGGCCCCGACCGTGTCCTGGTCATCGGCACCCGCTTCGGCCTCGGATACATGCTCCACGGCAGCGCGTCCCCCCTCCTGTCCGTTGGCTCCTTCGGCCACCCCGGCCGCGGCGGCGCCCTCGGCTTCGCCGACCCGGACTCCGGCATCGCGTTCGGCTACGTGACGAACGGCTTCCGCAAGAGCGTGACGGCGGATCCGAGGGCGCAGGCGTTGGTACGGGCGCTGCGAACCGCGCTCGCGTGACAGACCTCGCGTGACTCAGACGTTGATCGGGTGCGAGGTCCGGCCGGACGCCGCGTCGATCTCCTCGTGCGCTTTGGTCAGCAGCTCCATCGCGAGTTCGTTGAGCGCGCGCGCCCCGGCGATCTCCTCACCGACCCTCGGCTGATTGGAGTCGGTGTGGTGCCGGCTTGCGTGCCCGCGCGCCCTTACCTCGGAGCCATCGGGCAGCCGCACGAGCGCGGCCGCCCGCGTGTGCTCGTCGTCCTCCTGGAACTCCAGCTCGACATGCCATCCCACTGTGGTGTGCATCATGACGATCACCTCCGGAACACCTGCTTCCAGGGTGCTCCTACGGAGGGGCGGGCGCACCCACGGGGCGGTGGGTGTATAGAAGAGAGCGAGAATTGAAGAGGCGCGGAGGTGCGGGCTTGGGGGGCGGGCGGGCTCTGGGACGGCAGTTCAGGTGGCTGTGGACGGCGTACACGGTCAGTACGTTCGGCACGTGGATCGCCTTCGACGCGTTCCCGCTGATCGCGATCACCGCGCTGCACGCCGGTACGGCCCAGGTGTCGCTGCTCGCGGCCGCGGGGCTCGCGGTGGGGGCGGCGGTGGCGGTGCCGCTCGGGCCGTGGGTGGAGTTCCGCCGCAAGCGGCCGGTGATGATCGCGACGGACCTCGTCCGGTGCGCGGCGCTGCTGAGCATCCCGGCGGCCTTCGCGCTCGGCGGACTCTCCTTCGCCCAACTGCTGGTCGTGGCCATCGTCGTCGCCGCGGCCGACATCACCTTCAACGCGGCGAGCGGCGCCTGCCTCAAAGCCCTCGTACCGCCCGAGAACCTGCTCGTCGCCAACTCCCGCTTCGAGTCCACGACCTGGACCGCCACCGTGGTCGGCCCACCGCTCGGCGGGGCCGCGATCGGGCTGTTCGGCCCGGTGACGACGGTACTGGCCGACGCGGTCAGCTACCTGCTGTCGGCGGCGGGCATCCGGGCGATCGGGGGGAACGAGCCTCGCCCGGCGCCTCGCCCGGCGCCGAAGGACGCTCCGCGACTGCGGGTCGGTGACCTGCTGGAAGGCTGGCGGTACATCCTCACCCACCCCTCCCTGCGTCCCCTGTTCCTCAACACCGTGCTGGTCAACGGCCTGATCATGGCGCCCACCCCCCTCCTCGCCGTCCTCATGCTGGGCCCTCTCGGCTTCGCCCCCTGGCAGTACGCCCTCGCCTTCGCGGTGCCCTGCACGGGCGGCCTGATCGGCTCCCGGCTGGCCCGCCCGCTCGTCGCCCGCTTCGGCCGGCCCGCGGTGATGCGCACCACGGGCATCCTGCGCGCCTGCTGGGGCGTCGGGCTGGCGTTCGTCCACTCCGGCACGACGGGGCTGCTGCTCGTGATGGGCGTGGAGTTCGCGCTGATCACGTGCTGTGCCGTGTACAACCCGGTGTACGCGACCTACCGGCTGGAGATGACGCCGACGGACCGCACGGCCCGTACCCTCACCGCCTGGTCGGTCACCAGCAAGGCGACGACCGCGGCGCTGACGGCGCTGTGGGGCCTCCTGGCCACCCTGACCGGCCCCCGCACGGCGATCGCGATGGCGGGCGCCCTGCTGCTGGCGACGCCGCTGCTGCTGCCCCGGCGGGTGGAGGAGGGGGGCCGGGAGGAGCAGGGCGAGCGGGAGGAGCAGGGCAAGCGGGAGGGGCGGGATGAGCAGGCCGGCGCCCGTTGACGTCGGGGGACTCACCCGGGTGGGGGCGGGCGGGCTCACCCGGCCCGCAGCATCAAAGAAGAACACCGCCCCGATGGCCGCACCCACGATGATCGATCTGTCCCTCAGAGCGCGTTGAAGCTCTGCTGCTGCACCAGTTCTGGCCGGGTAACTTGATCGGCATGAACCAGGGGCGGGTAGTTGAAGCGTTTCGTCTTGAGGCTGGGCAGCTCACACAGGCGATGGCCGGGGCCTCAGCGGCCGAGTGGCGTCTGCCGACGCGGTGTGTGCCGTGGACAGTGAGCGAGTTGCTGGCGCATGTCCGTGTGGTGATTGCCTGGCTGCCGGGCATGCTGGCCGAGCCGGCACCGACCCGTGCCGAGGTCTCGGCAGTGGAGTACTACCGCCCCGACGACCGTTTCGCTCCGGATACCAACGCGGCTCGGATCGCTCTGGCCCAGGACCATGCGGCCGAGCAGCTCAGCGGTTCTGCGCTTGCCGAGGACTTCAACGCCACCTGGCAGAAGGTGGATCGACTGTGCCAGGCCGAGCCGGAAGGCCGTGTGGTTCGCACCCGGCACGGCGATCCGATGCTTCTGTCGGAGTTCCTGCTGACGCGGGTGGTTGAGATCGCCGTGCACGGCCTGGACCTGGCCGACGCCCTGGGGCGCAAACCGTGGCTCACTTCCCAAGCCGCAGATTTGGTGCAGGATCTTCTGCTCGGCGGCCCGGATGGCGCTGCGGCGCTGGACAAGCTGGGCTGGGGTCAGCTTCGCTTCTTGCGTAAGGCGACGGGGCGCGAGCCGATCACCAGAGAGGAAGCCTTGGACGTCAGCCGCCTGGGCATCCGCTGGCTCACACTCGGTTGAGAACATCTTGCGCCCCGGCAACCGCACACAGTCCGCGCCCCCCGAGTGGGTGGGTGGAATTGGCGGGGTTGGGCCATGCTCCAGCCCACTGGCCCGCTGGGATCGGCCCGCGCCCTGGCGCGAACCCTCCAACACGGCCCACTCGGGCTGCCTGACGGATGGCTCTGGCCCGAAGAGGCCCGCACGAAAGAAGCCGGTGAAGGCAGCCCCGTCCCCACGGAAGCCCTCACCGGCCGGTCTTTCAGAGGAGCCTGTGCGTCAGGCGCGGACCAGTTCCTTGTCACGGTCCTCGTCATGCACGCGCAGGCCCTCGCCCTCGACGTCCACGTTGGGCAGGACGCGGTCCAGCCACTTCGGCAGCCACCAGGCCTTCTTGCCGAGCAGCGCCAGGACCGCCGGGACGATCGCCATGCGGACGATGAAGGCGTCGAAGAAGACCGCGATCGCGAGGCCGAAGCCGATCATCTTGATCATCGACTCGCCGGAGCCGATGAAGCCGGCGAAGACCGCCATCATGATCACCGCGGCCGCCGTGACGACCCGTGCGCCGTGCTTGAAGCCCGTGACGATCGCCTGGCTGGGCTTCTCGCCGTGGACGTACGCCTCCCGCATCCGGGTCACGAGGAACACCTCGTAGTCCATCGCGAGGCCGAAGACCACGCCGACCATGAAGATCGGCATCATCGACATGATCGGGCCGGTCTCCTCGACGCCCATGAGGCCGGACAGCCAGCCCCACTGGAAGACCGCGACCACGGCGCCGAGGGCCGCCATCACGCTCAGCAGGAAGCCGAGGGCCGCCTTCAGCGGGACGAGGATCGAGCGGAAGACCACGATCAGGAGCAGGAAGGCGAGACCGACCACCAGCACCAGGTACGGGATCAGCGCGTCGTTCAGCTTCTGCGAGAAGTCGATGTTCATCGCCGTCGTGCCGGTGACCAGGACGTCCGCGTCGGTGTCGGCCTTGATGCCCGCACCCGCGTCACGGATGGAGTGGACCAGGTCCTCGGTGGCGACCGACGACGGCTTGGAGTGCGGGATGACCGTGATCGTCGCGGTGTCGCCGGCCTTGTTGGGGGCCGCCGGGGTGACGGTGACGACGTCCTTGAGCCCCTTGATCTCGTCGCCGACCTTGGTGAAGGCCGCCTTCGGGTCCTTGCTGCCCTGCGCGTCGACGACGACCATCAGCGGGCCGTTGAAACCGGAGCCGAAGCCCTCGGAGAGCAGGTCGTAGGCGCGGCGCTGGGTGGTGGAGGTCGGCTGGGAGCCGTCGTCCGGCAGGCCCAGTTCGAGGGAGGCGGCCGGGACGGCGGCGGCGCCGAGGCCGATCACGCCCATCATCAGGACGGCCACCGGACGGCGTACGACGAAGCTCGCCCAGCGCGTGCCCATGTTCGGCCGCGACGGCTTCTTCTCGGCGCGCTTGCCGCCCAGCATCCTGCTCTTCTCGCCCATCGGGCGGACCTTGCGGCCGGCATAGCCGAGCAGGGCGGGGATCATGGTGAGCGCGATGAGGACCGCGATCGCCACGGTGCCGGCGGCCGCGACGCCCATCTTCGTCAGCATCGGGATGTTGACGACCGACAGGCCGACCAGCGCGATGACGACCGTCAGGCCCGCGAAGACCACCGCGGAGCCCGCCGTGCCGACGGCCCGTCCCGCCGCCTCCTCGCGCTCGCGTCCCTCGGCGAGTTCCGCGCGGTAGCGGGAGACGATGAACAACGCGTAGTCGATGCCGACCGCGAGGCCGATCATCATGGCCAGCGTGGAGGTGGTGGAGCCCAGGTCGAGGGTGCTGGCCAGGGCGGTGATCCCCGAGACGCCGATGCCGACGCCGATGAGTGCCGTGAGCAGCGGGAGTCCGGCCGCGACCAGTGAGCCGAAGGTGATGACGAGGACGACCGCGGCAACCGCGATGCCGATGATCTCCGTGGCGCCGGTCTCGGGGGTCGTCTGGAGCGCGTCACCGCCGATCTCCACGGTCAGCCCGGCGTCCCGCGCCTTCTGCGCGGTCTCCTCCAGGGCGTCGCGGGAGGAGTCCTGCAGCTCCATGCCGGAGACCTCGTACTTCACCGACGCGTACGCGACCGTGCCGTCCTTGCTGACGGCGTTGGCCTTGTAGGGGTCGGCGACGGAGACGACCTCGGAGCCGTCGGACAGCTCCTTCACCGTCTCCTTGACGGTCGCCTTGTTCGGGGCGTCGGTCATCTTCTCGCCGTCGGGGGCCTTGAAGACGACGCGTGCGGTGGCGCCGTCGGCGCTCATACCGGGGAAGCGCTGTTCCAGCAGGTCGAAGGCCTTCTGGGCCTCCGTGCCGGGGATGGAGAAGGAGGAGCTGCCGGCGGCGGGGGCGCTCGCCGCGCCGACGCCCGCAAGGGTGAGCAGCGCCACCCATACGAGGGCGACGACATGCCTTCGCCGGAAGGCGAACCGGCCGAGTTTGTAGAGGAACGTGGCCACGAGGGCGTACTCCCGGTCAGGTCGTGGGGTGTAGGCGCCCGGCCGGGTTCCGGCACAGGCCCCTGGGGCAGGGGTGACCAACCCGGCGGGGAGGCAGGGGTGATCGGCCCGACGACGAGAGCGGTGACGTCAGGTGGGGCAGCGACCTGGGGACGGTCAGGTGGTGCGAACGCCGAGGGCAGGGAGCACGACGGCGTCGATGTACGACTGGATGAATGCCTGGGTGGGCGGCTGGGCCTCCAGGAGCGTGCGCGTGGCGAACGCCCCGACCAGCATGGGCAGCAGGAAGTCCAGCGCCGGGCAGTCCGCGCGGACCTCGCCCCGGTCGATGGCCCGCTGCAGGACGCGGCGGAACGCGACGATCTCCGGTTCGACGACCTGCGTACGGAAGGCTCCGCGCAGATCCTCGTTGTTGTGGATCGCCATGGCGACGCCCCGCATCAGCGCGGAGTTCCGCTCCATCTCGCAGTCGTCCTCACGGATCGCGAGAGCGTGCATGTCGCCGCGCAGGGACCCGGTGTCGACCTCGTCGGCCGGTCCGGGCTTGCCGTGCTTCAGGGCCTTCACGACCAGCTCGGCCTTGCCGCCCCACTGGCGGTAGAGCGTCGCCTTGCTGGACCGTGTGCGGGTGGCGACGGCGTCCATGGTGAGGGCGTCGTAGCCGACTTCGCGGAGCAGGTCGAGCACGGCCGCGTAGAGCTCGGCCTCGCGCTCGGGCGTGATGCGGCTGCGCCGCGCTGCTGCGACCTCAGCCATGCCACTCACCCTTTCCGCTCCGACGGTCTTCCGCGTACGGCACTGTTTCGTACAGGACGAATGTAGCGCACCCCACAGCGAAACGAAACTGTTTCGTACGTGTCCTGGGTCACGCGTGTGCGACTCAGGTACGTTTCCTCCGATTTGCCCCTTTCTTGCTCGCCGGAAAAGCTTGGGGAGGTGAGCTATCTGCGCCTGCCGCACCTGAGCGGTGACCTGCTGTGCTTCGTGGCCGAGGACGACCTCTGGCTGACCTCCCTCGACGGCCCCGGCCGCGCCTGGCGGCTGACCGTCGACCGGACCAAGGCCGGCCACCCCCGCTTCTCCCCCGACGGCCGCCACCTCGCGTACACGAGCTGGCGCAGCCTCGTCCCGGAGATCCACCTGGTGCCGGTGGACGGCGGTTTGGCCCGTCGGCTCACCCACTGGGGCAGCCCCGACACCCAGGTCACCGGCTGGACGCCGGAGGGTGACATCCTCGCCGTCGCCTCCCACGGCGAGCCCTTCTCGTACTTCACCTGGGCCTACAAGGTCACCCCCGACGGCGACCCCGGCCGCAAGCTGCCCTGGGGCCCGGTCTCCGACATCCAGGTCGCCGACATCGAGGGCGAGCGGAAGACCCTACTGCTGACCGGCACTCCGCCGCACGAACCGGCCGCCTGGAAGCGCTACCGGGGCGGCGCCACGGGCCGGCTGTGGCTGCACGGCGAGCGGCTCCTGGCCGACATCGGCGGCCATCTGCACTCCCCCCTGTTCGTCGGCGGCCGGATCGCCTTCCTCTCCGACCACGAGGGCGTCGGCAACCTCTACTCGTGCGCGTACGACGGCTCCGACCTGCGCCGTCACACCGACCACGACGCCTTCTACGCCCGGCACGCCTCCAGCGACGGCACCCGGGTGGTCTACCAGTGCGCCGGTGACCTCTGGATCGTCGACGACCTGTCCCCCGGCTCCGTGCCGCGCCGGCTCGACGTCCGGCTGAGCGGGCCGCGCGCGGGGCGCCGCCCCTACCAGATCCCGGCCGCGCAGCACGTGGACGGCCTGTCGGTGGACGAGACGGGGCGGGCCAGTGCCGTCGTCGTGCGCGGAAGCCTGTACTGGCTGACCCACCGCGACGGCCCCGCCCGCACCCTCATCGACACCCCGGGGGTACGGATCCGGCTCCCGGAGATGCTCGGCGAAAGCGGTCAGGTCGCGTACGTCACCGACGCGGAGGGCGAGGACGCCGTCGAGATCGCCCACCTGCCCCGCGCGACCGGCGCCCGCGAGCCCCGGCGGCTGGCCTCCGGGAAGCTGGGCCGGGTCCTGGAGCTGGTCTGCGATCCCCAGGGCGAGCGGCTCGCCATCGCCTCGCACGACGGGCGACTGCTGCTCCTCGATGCCACGGAGGACGCCGGCGGCGAGGTGACCGAGCTGATCCGGTCGATCAACGGACCGGTGCGCGACGTCGCCTTCTCGCCGGACGGGGCGTGGCTGACGTGGTCGCATCCGGGGATCGGGCGCTCGCTGCGCCAGATCAAGATGGCGCGGATCTCCGCCGACGGAAACGGCGACTCGCTGGTCGTCGACGTGACCAACGGCCGCTTCGAGGACGAGAACCCCGTCTTCACCAGGGACGGCCGCTATCTCGCCTTCCTCTCCTGGCGCGGCTTCGACCCGGTGTACGACGTCCACACCGGCGACCTCTCCTTCCCGCTCGGCTGCCGCCCCTACCTGGTGCCCCTGTCCTCCGCGACCCCCTCCCCCTTCGCGGTGAACCCCGAGGGCCGTCCGGCCGCCGGGGGCCTGGACCCCGCCGAGGACGACGAGGGCGGCGACGGCACGGTGACCGTGGAGATCGAGGGGCTGGAGAGCCGGGTGACGCCGTTCCCGGTCACCGCCTCCAAGTACTCGGCGCTGTACCCGGTCGCGGGCGGCGGTCTGGTCTGGCTGCGCTGGCCGATCTCGGGCGCGCTGGGCGAGACCTTCGCCAACCCGGACGACACCACCGGCCGTCCGACCCTGGAGTACTTCAACATCAGCAAGGCGAAGAAGTCCGAACTCGTCGAGCACCTCGACTGGTTCACGGTGAGCGGGGACGGCACCCGGCTGGTCGTGGTCGACGAGGGCGACATGCGGGCCGTGCCGGCCACCGAGTCCGGCGATCCGGACACGACCGTCTGGATCGACCTGCGGCGCATCCTGCACCAGGCCGACCCGGCCGCCGAGTGGCGCCAGTCGTACGAGGAGGCCGGGCGGCTGATCCGCGCCCACTTCTGGGATCCGGGGATGTGCGGCATCGTCTGGGACGCGGTCCTCGACCAGTACCGGCCGCTCGTCGAACGGGTCGCGTCCCCGGACGAGTTCGCCGACCTGCTGCGCGAGGTGCTGGGCGAGCTGGGCACCTCGCACGCGTACGTCAGCGCCTCCCGCCGCAACGAGGGGCCGCCCCACTACCAGCGCCGGCAGGGCCTGCTGGGCGCCAACTTCGTCCACAGGGACGGCGGGTGGGCCGTCCGGCGGATCCTGCCGGGCGACTCCTCCGACTCCAAGGCCCGCTCCCCGCTGGCCGGCACCGGGATCCGCGAGGGCGCGATCCTGACCCATGTGGACGGACGGCCGGTGGATCCGGTGACGGGCCCGTATCCGCTGCTCGCCGGCGCGGGCGGTACGACGGTGGAACTCACCTTCACCGCGGCCAACGGCGAGACCGGGCCCCCTCGCCGGGTGGCGGTGGTGCCCCTCGCCGACGAGCGGCCGCTGCGCTACCAGGACTGGGTGGCCAAACGCCGTGAGGTCGTACGGGAGTTGAGCGGCGGCCGCTGCGGCTACCTGCACATCCCGGACATGGGCGGCTCCGGCTGGGCCCAGTTCAACCGCGACCTGCGCATGGAGGTGTCCCGGCCCGCGCTCATCGTCGACGTGCGCGGCAACGCGGGGGGACACATCAGCGAGTTGGTCATCGAGAAGCTGACGCGCAGGGTCCTGGGCTGGGACCTGACCCGCGACGCCCAGCCGGTGTCGTACACGTCGAACGCCCCGCGCGGTCCCGTGGTCGCCCTCGCGGACGAGGCGACCTCCTCCGACGGCGACATGATCACGGCGGCCTTCAAACTCCTCGACCTGGGCCCGGTGGTGGGCCAGCGCACCTGGGGCGGAGTGGTCGGCATGACCGGCCGTCACCAACTGGGCGACGGCACGGTGATCACCGTACCGATGAACGCGGCCTGGTTCGACGCGTACGGCTGGTCCGTCGAGAACAAGGGCGTCACCCCCGACATCGAGATCCTGCGCACCCCCCTGGACTGGGCCGAGGGCCGCCACGCCCAACTCTCCGACGCGGTCTACCTGGCTCTGGAACTCCTGGAATCCAACCCCCCAGCAACCCCACCGGACCTCCGCAACGCCCCGAACCGATCAAGGCCACAGCTGCCCCCGCGTACCTAGGGGCGCGGGGAACTGCGCGAACAACCCCCACCCACCCGCACCCGACGACGCACCGAACAACGCAAGCAAAACGTGGGGCGCCCTCAAAGAAACAGAGGGCACCCCACGCTTCATGGTTCAAGCCGAGCGCAGCGGCTACGCGTCGTAGTCCTGCGCGAAGCGGTCCTCTTCCTCGCGCTGCTGACGCTCGCGCTCGGTCTCCTCGTCACGCCGGCCGCGCTCGGGGCGCTCACCGCGCTCGCCACGCTCGCCACGCTGCGGCGCCCGCTCCTTGGCCTGGCCCACCTTCTCCCGGGCCTGCTGCTGCCACTGCTCGGACTTGTCCTGGAACTGGTCCTTCATGCCCATGTGGGTTCACTCCCGTAGTGAGTGGGATTTGGCCCCTCGGTGGGGCCTCGACCAGATTCACACGGCAGGACAACCCTCGCATTTCGATCAACTACGCTGCGTAGCACGGGCCTCCTCGTCGGCCGCCCCACCTGCGCCGACGAGTCCCGTCCGCATCCCCTGCAGGCGGGGCGCGAACCGTTTCATCTCCCGCTGTCCGACGGTGCCGATGAGCCCGGGGAGGTACCCGCGCACGCCCTGCATCCCGCGCAGCCACCACTGCCCGTACACATGGCTCGACCGCCGCTCGATCCCGGCCACGATCCGGTCCACCGCGGGCCCCAGCGGGTACGTCTTGTCGGCCGGCCACGGCAGCCGCTGCCGCAGCTCCCGCATCACCTCCTCCTGATCGGCCCCTCGCACCATGTCGGTGTCGGTCCACGACAGGTAACCGACGCCCACCCGCACGCCCTTGTAGCCGACCTCGGCGCGCAGGCTGTGCGCGTACGCCTCCACGCCCGACTTGGACGCGCAGTACGCGGTCATCATCGGCGCCGGGGTCATCGCGGCGAGGGAGGCGATCTGGAGCAGGTAGCCGCGGCTCTCCGTCAGCACCGGCAGGAAGGCGCGGGCCGTCACCGCCGAGCCGATGAGGTTGACCTCGATGACGCGCCGCCACGCCTGCGGGTCGGAGTCGGCGAAGGGGCCGCCGGTCGCGACGCCCGCGTTGGCGACCACGATGTCGACCTTCCCGAACCGTTCCTTGACCTCCTGCGCGACCCGGGCCATCGCCTTGTGGTCAGTGACGTCGGCGTACCAGTGGGCACTGTCGCTGTGCAGCCGCTCGGACACCTGCTTGAGGGCGTCCGGTTCCAGGCCGACCAGCGCCACCTTCACCCCGCGCGCGGACAGCTTGCGGGCCAGCAGCTCACCGACACCCCGCGCGGCTCCGGTGACGACGGCGACCTGTCCTTCGAGGCTCACCCTGCTCATGCGCCCTCCTTGATCCCTACGTAGGTGGTGCCGAGTTCGCGGACGATGCGGGTCACCGTCGCGGGTGCCTCGACCGGTGTCATGTGGCCGACCCCGGGCAGTTCGGTGAGTCCGACGCAGTGCGGCAGCGCGGCCACCAGCGAGCGGGCGTGCACCGGCGGCGTCAGCCGGTCGGCCGTGCCGGTGACGACGGCGGTGGGCACCGTCAGCTCCCGCACCCCGTGGTCGAGGTCGAGCAGTTCGAGCACGTGCGACCAGGCGTACCGGACGCGGCGCGGGCAGGCGTGCACGATCCGCGCGCACGCCTCGACCATGTGCGGGGCCGAACCCGGGCCCATCGTCCCGTACTTGAGGATCCGCCTGGCCAGTGGAGTGACCGGCCCGAGCGGCGCCCTCGACCCGAGGATGTGCCGGGTCAGCCAGGTCCGCAACCGCCCGGGCCTGAGCGGTACGACGGTCGACTCGGCGACCAGCGCCGAACTGCCCGTGCTGCACAGCAGGACGGCCGCCGCGTGCTCCCGGAAGCCTGGCCGCGTCGAGGCCGCCATCACCGTCATGCCGCCCATGGAGTGACCGACGATCACCGCCTTCTCGCCCGGCGCGAGCGTCGCGTCCAGGACGGCCACGAGGTCGTCGGCGAGGGCGTCCGTGGTGCACGCCGGGCTCGCCGGGCTGCGTCCGTGGCCGCGCTGGTCGTAGGCGATGACGCGGTGGTCGACGGCCAGGTCGCGTATCTGGGCCGCCCAGAAGGCGGTCGAGCAGGTCCAGCCGTGCGCGAGGACGACGGCGGGCGCGTGGTCGGGGCCGTGCACCTCGACGTGCAGCCGGGCGCCGTCGGCGGAGACGGCGGTCAGTTCACGGGAGGGGGTGGGCGGGGTGTAGGGGCCCGTGGTGACACGGGCGCGCGTGAGGCGGCTCATGCGGACGCCTCCGCGTTCTTCTTCGCGTCGGCCGCTTCGGGGGCGGTCTTCTTCCGCGCGGGAACGCGCAGCACCTCGTACTCCGCCAGGTCCACGCGCCGCGTGACCCGCCGGAACTCGCTCGTCGTACCGGGCCAGATGGTGGTGTTGCGGCCGCTCGCGTCCAGGTACCAGCTGGTGCAGCCGCCCGTGGACCACACCGTGCGCTTCATCCGTTCCTGCACCCGGTGGTTCCAGGCCCGCACGGCGCTCGGGCGGGCGTCGAGGGCGACGCGGCCGCCGAGGACGTCCAGCTGCCGTACGAAGTCGACCATGTAGTTCAGCTGCGACTCGATGATCAGGATCATGGAGGAGTTCCCCAGGCCGGTGTTGGGCCCGATGATCGACAGCCAGTTGGGGAAGCCGGCCGCCGAGGCGCCGCGCAGGGCCTCCATGCCGCCCTGCCACGCCTCCGCGAGGGTCCGCCCGTCCGCGCCGACCACCCGCTCGGCGATCGGCATGTCGGTGACGTGGAAGCCGGTGCCGAAGACGATCGCGTCGGCCTCGGCCTCGCTGCCGTCGGCGGCGACGAGGGTGGCGCCGCGGACCTCGGCGAGCCCGCTCGCGACCACGTCGACGTTGGGCCGGGTGAGCGCGGGATAGTACGCGCTGGACAGCAGGATCCGCTTGCAGCCGATGCGGTAGTCGGGGGTGAGCTTGGCGCGCAGGGCCGGGTCCTTGACCGCGCGGGCCATGTTGCGCTTCGCCAGCTGCTCCACGAAGCCGAGCTCGTCGGGGTGCTTGGTGAACGCCTGGACCTGCACCTCCCGGATGCCCCACAGCAGCCCGCGCCTGAGGCGGGTGGTGAGGGGAAGCCGGCGGTGCACCCACCGTTCGGCCTCTCCGATCGCGCGGTCCACACGGGGCATGACCCACGGCGGGGTGCGCTGGAAAAGGGTGAGCCGTGAGACCTCCGGCTGGATGGACGGCACGATCTGGATCGCGGAGGCCCCGGTCCCCACCATCGCCACCCGCTTGCCGCTCAGGTCGTAGTCGTGGTCCCAGCGGGCGGAGTGGAACACCTTGCCCGGGAAGGAGTCCAGGCCCGGGATGTCCGGGATCCTCGGGTCGGACAGCGGTCCGGTGGCGGAGACGACGACGTCGGCGGAGAGGTTTCCGCTACTGGTCTCGATGTCCCAGCGCAGCCGCTCGGCGTCCCAGGTCATCCGCTTCACCTCGGAGTCGAAGCGAAGGTGCGGGCGCAGCCGGAAGACATCGGTGACGTGCTCCAGGTAGGCGCGGATGTGTTCCTGCCCGGAGAAGGTGCGCGGCCAGTCCGGGTTGGGCGCGAAGGAGAAGGAGTACAGGTGGGACGGCACGTCGCAGGCGCACCCGGGGTAGCTGTTGTCCCGCCAGGTGCCGCCGACGCTGTCGGCGCGTTCGAGGACGACGAAGTCCGTGACGCCCTCGCGCCGCAGCCGCACGGCGGCCCCGAGCCCGCCGAACCCGGACCCGATCACCGCCACCCGCACATGCTCGGTCATGCCGACGCCTCCTGCCCGCGCACAATCCTGCCAGTGAACACTGGCGCAATGGGGAGGGTAGAGCAGCGCCGTACCGATGGGTAGGGGTCGCGCCACGAAAGTAACCGCCGGTACGCCCTAGGCTGCTGACGTGGCAGAAGACGGCGAACGACGCGAGTACCGCATGGAGGAGCTGGCCCGGCTGGCCGGCATCACGGTGCGCACCCTGCGCTTCTACCGCGAACGCAAGCTGATCCCGCCGCCCCGCCGCGAGGGCCGTATCGCCTGGTACGACGACCACCACCTGGCCCGCCTGCGCACGATCTCCGCGCTGCTGGAACGCGGCCACACCCTGAACGGCATCGCGGAACTGGCGGAGGCCTTCGACCACGGCCGGGGCGTCGGCGACCTCCTGGGCATGGACACCCCGACGGAGGAGATACCGGTCCACCTCACCCCCGGCGAACTCGCCGACCGCTTCGCGGGCGAGGTCACCCCGGAGAACCTCGCCGCCGCGATGGAGCTCGGCTATCTGGGCATCGACGGCGAGGAGATCGTCCACATCAGCCGCCGTCTGCTGGACGTGTCCTCCGCCCTGGTCCGCGAGGGCATCCCCCTCGCGGAGGTCCTCACCGCCGGCCGACGCGTCCGCGAACACGCCGACGCCCTGGCCGAACTCTTCACCGGCCTGATCCTCCGCCACGCCCCCGAGGAGGACGTCCAGCGCCTGCGCCCCCTGGCCAGGAGCGTGATGGAGGCGGAACTGTCACTGGCGCTGGACCGCAGGATGCGGAAGGCGCCCTAGAGGCCCCGGGGATCCGTTGAGGTCGTGCGGGTTCCTCAGCCTGTCGTTTCCGTTGTCGTTCCCGTCGTTTCGGCTTTCGTGTGGAGGAGCTCGCGGGCCTGCTCCGCGGCGCGGACGATGCTCTCGGAGACGAAGTCGACGTAGCGGGCGATGTTCTCGAGGCGGACGGCGGCCGGGGTGCCGGGGCCGAGGACACCGACGCCCTGTCGTGCGGTTTCGGCGAGGTGGGCGGTACTGCGGGCACTGGCCATCATGGACTCGTACATGACGTCGTCGTCGACGACGTAGCGCTCGCGACGGCGTTCGTCGCGTTCCCGGCGGACGAGGCCCTGGCTCTCCAGGAACCCGATCGACTTGGAGATGGACGCCGGGCTGACCTGGAGGCGCTGGGCGAGTTCGGGCGCGGTGAGGCTGCCCGCGTCGGTGGTGAAGAGGCAGCCCAGCACCCGGGACACCATTTTGGGAGCGCCTGACTGCATGAAGACGGTCGTGAGCATCTCCTCGTACTCGCGCACCGCCTCGGCGTCGCGCCCGTGGGCCTGCGGGGGCGTCTTCGAGTCCCGGGGCGCGGCCTGCCTGCGGCGGTGGGCGCGCTGTTCGGTGGCGCGGTGAGCGAGGTCGGAACGGTAGGCGGTGGGGCCGCCGTTGCGCATGACCTCGCGTGTGATGGTCGAGGTCGGGCGGTCGAGGCGCCTGGCGATCTCCGCGTAGGCGAGGCCGTCGGCCAGTCCCAGCGCGATCTGCTGACGTTCCTGCTGGGTGAGCCTGCCTCCCGGCATCGCGGTCTCCTTCGTGGTCTTTCGTGGTTCCAGATGTCTTCACCATAGCGTTCACTCTCGATTCATTGCAACAGACAGGGGCGGGCTTGTTGCGTTACATTCAGAACCGTTGCAACGATTTCTAGGCTCTCACCTGCAACGATGTCGAGAACATGCAACGACTTTATTGCCAGATTCATGAACGCAACGTAGCTTTTCCATCGTCAGAAACGGCGAGCCGAAGGGGCTCGCGATACAGACGAAGGAGCGCACGATGCAGAAGTTCGACACCCCCGCCCCGGTGACCGCCGTCCTCGACATCCCCGCGGGACGTATTCAGCTCATCGCCGCCGACCGCACCGACACCAGGGTCGAGGTCCTGCCCGCCGACGCCTCCAAGAGCCGCGACGTGAAGGCGGCCGAGGAGATCGTGGTCGTCTACGGCGACGGCGTCCTGCGGATCGAGGCCCCGGCGGCGAAGAACCGGGTCCTCGGACAGTCCGGATCCGTCGAGGTGACCGTCCAGCTGCCCGTCGGCTCCCGCGTCGAGGCGAAGGCCGGCGCGGCCGAACTCCGCGGCGTCGGACGGCTCGGCGACGTCGCCTTCGAGGGCGGCTACCGCTCGGTCAAGATCGACGAGGCCGCGAGCGCCCGCCTCACCGCCCACGACGGCGACGTCTCGGTCGGCCGCCTGGGCGGCCCCGCGGAGATCAGCACCCAGAGGGGCGACATCCACATCACCGAGGCCGCGAGCGGCACGGTCACCCTGAGCACCCAGAAGGGCGACATCTCGGTCGGCGCCGCCCGCGGAGTCTCCGCCTCCCTCGACGCCGGCACCAGCTACGGCCGGATCAACAACACGCTTCTGAACACCGACGGTGCCACCGCCGGCCTGAACATCCACGCGACCACGTCCTACGGCGACATCACCGCCCGCAGCCTCTGAAACCCGCAGCCCGTAGAAGGAGCACCCCTCATGACCAACCTGGCCATCGCCGCGAACGGGCTGCGCAAGTCCTACGGCGACAAGGTCGTCCTCGACGGCGTCGACCTGGCCGTCCCCGAGGGAACGGTCTTCGCCCTGCTCGGCCCGAACGGTGCCGGCAAGACCACCGCCGTCAAGATCCTCTCCACCCTCATCTCCCCCGACCCCGCCTCCGGCGCGATCCGCGTCGGCGGCCACGACCTCGCCGCCGCCCCGCAGGCGGTCCGCGCCGCGATCGGCGTCACCGGGCAGTTCTCCGCCGTCGACGGCCTGATCACCGGCGAGGAGAACATGCTCCTCATGGCGGACCTGCATCACCTGTCCAAAAGCGAGGGGCGGCGGGTCGCCGCCGAACTCCTCGAACGCTTCGACCTGGTGGAGGCCGCCAAGAAGCCCGCCTCCACCTACTCCGGCGGCATGAAGCGCCGCCTCGACATCGCCATGACCCTGGTCGGCGACCCGCGGATCATCTTCCTCGACGAACCCACCACCGGCCTCGACCCCAGCAGCCGCCACACCATGTGGCAGATCATCCGCGAGCTCGTCACCGGCGGCGTCACCGTCTTCCTCACGACCCAGTACCTGGAGGAGGCCGACCAGCTCGCCGGCCGTATCGCCGTGCTCAACGACGGCAGGATCGCCGCCCAGGGCAGCGCCGAGGAACTCAAGCGACTGATCCCCGGCGGCCACGTACGGCTCCGCTTCTCCGACCCGGCCGCGTACCGGTCCGCCGCCTCCGCGCTGCGCGAGACCAACCGGGACGACGAGGCGCTGGCCCTGCAGATCCCCAGCGACGGCAGCCAGCGCGAGCTGCGCGCCATCCTCGACCGGCTGGACTCCGCCGGCATCGACGCCGACGAGCTGACCGTGCACACCCCCGACCTCGACGACGTGTTCTTCGCCCTGACCGGCGCCGACGTGCCCGCCCAGCCGAACCAGCCCAAGGAGGCCGTCCGATGAGCTCCCTCTCCCTCGCCGTACGCGACTCGACCACGATGCTGCGCCGCAACCTCCTGCACGCGCGGCGCTACCCGTCCCTCACCCTGAACCTGCTGCTCACGCCGATCATGCTGCTGCTGCTCTTCGTCTACATCTTCGGCGACGCGATGAGCGCGGGCATCGGCGACGGCGGCGCCGACCGCTCCGAGTACATCGCCTACCTCGTGCCGGGCCTCCTGCTGATGACCATCGGCAGCACCACGATCGGCACCGCGGTGTCCGTCTCCAACGACATGACCGAGGGCATCATCGCCCGCTTCCGCACCATGGCCATCCACCGCGGCTCCGTGATCATCGGGCACGTCATCGGCAGTGTGCTGCAGTCGATCGCCAGCGTGGTCCTCGTGGGCGCCGTCGCCGTGGCCATCGGCTTCAGGTCCACGGACGCCACGGCCCTGGAGTGGTTGGCGGCGTTCGGGCTGATCACGCTGTTCGCCCTGGCACTCACCTGGATCGCGGTCGGCATGGGCCTGATCAGCCCCAACGCCGAGGCCGCCAGCAACAACGCGATGCCGCTGATCTTCCTCCCGCTCATCTCCAGCACCTTCGTCCCGGTCGACGCGATGCCGGGCTGGTTCCAGCCGATCGCCGAGTACCAGCCCTTCACACCCGCCATCGAGACCCTGCGCGGGCTGCTGCTCGGCAGCGAGATCGGCCACAACGGGTGGCTCGCGGTCGCCTGGTGCCTGGGGCTCGCGGTGCTCGGCTACTTCTGGTCGGCCTCGAAGTTCAACAGCGACCCGAAGTAACCGCCATGACAGCGCGGGCCGCCTCCCGCAACCCGTCCCACCCGAGGGCGGCGTACACCGACACTGCGTCGGCGCACGCCGCCCCGTTCGCGTCCCCCGCACCACACCGCTACGGCACTCAGAGGTCGTACACCACGGTGACCGGCGCGTGGTCGGACCACCGCTCCGCGTGCGTGGCCGCCCGCTCCACGAACCCCTTGACCGCCTTGCCGGCGAGACCCGGCGTGGTGACGTGGTAGTCGATGCGCCAGCCCGTGTCGTTGTCGAAGGCCCGCCCCCGGTAGGACCACCACGTGTACGGCCCCTCCACGTCCGGGTGCAGGGCGCGGACCACGTCCACGTAGCCGCCCTCCTCCGGTGTGAGGACCTGGGTCAGCCACTCGCGTTCCTCCGGCAGGAAGCCGGAGTTCTTGGTGTTGCCGCGCCAGTTCTTGAGGTCGGCCTGCTGGTGGGCGATGTTCCAGTCGCCGCAGACGAGGACCTCGCGGCCGTCGGCGGCGGCGCGTTCGCGCAGACCCTTGAGGTGGGCGAGGAACTCGCCCATGAAGCGGACCTTCTCGTCCTGGCGCTCGGTGCCGACCTCGCCGGAGGGCAGATAGAGGGAGGCCACCGTGACGCCGGGCAGGTCGGCCTCGACGTAGCGGCCGCTGCCGTCGAACTCGGCGGAGCCGAAGCCGACGCGGACGGCGTCGGGTTCGCGGCGGGTGTAGAGGGAGACGCCCGCGCGGCCCTTGGCAGCGGCGGGGGCGTGCACGACGTGCCAGCCCTCGGGGGCGCGGACGTGCTCGGGCAGCTGCTGCGGCTCCGCACGCACCTCCTGAAGGCACAGCACATCGGCGGAGGTCTCGGCGAGCCACTCCACGAAGCCCTTCTTCGTGGCGGCCCGCAGTCCATTCACGTTCACGGAGGTCACAGTCAGCACCCGCGGCACAATACCGGCCGCCCAGAGCCACACTGGACGGCGTCCGGGCTTCGATCCAGTACAGATGTACGATCATGCGCATGCATATACGCCGGGTTCCGTTCGACCACCCCGATGCCGTGAAGCTCAACGACGCCGTCCAGGCCGAATACCACGTGCGCTACGGCGACGGCGGCGACGCCACCCCGCTGGAACCGTCGGACTTCGAGCCGCCGAACGGCGTGTACCTCATCGCCTACGACGAGGCGGACCGGCCCGTCGCCACCGGCGGCTGGCGGCGCCAGGACGCCAACGGCGAGGGCAACGAGGACGGCGACGCCGAACTCAAGCGCATGTACGTCATCGACGCCATGCGCGGCCGCGGTCTCGCCCGGCGCGTCCTGACCGCCCTGGAGGAGGACGCCCGCACGGCCGGCCGCGTCCGCATGGTCCTGGAGACGGGCACCGAACAGCCCGAGGCCATCGCCCTGTACACCTCCAGCGGCTACGAGCCGTGCGTCAAGTTCGGCTACTACCGCCACTACGAGAGCAGCCGGTGCTACGCGAAGAAGCTCAGCTCCTGAGGTAGGTGAGCACGGCCAGGACCCGGCGGTGGGTGTCGTCCGCCGGCGGCAGGTCCAGCTTGGTGAGGATCGAGCCGATGTGCTTGCCGACGGCCGCCTCCGACACCACCAGTTCGCGCGCTATCGCCCCGTTGGACTTCCCCTCCGCGACCAGCGCCAGCACCTCCCGCTCGCGCGGGGTGAGCCGCGCGAGCGGATCCCGCCGCCGGCGCAGCAACTGCCGTACGACCTCCGGATCGACGACCGTGCCGCCGGCCGCGACCTCGCGGAGGGCCTCCACGAACTCCTCGACCTGGCCGACCCGGTCCTTCAGCAGATAGCCGACGCCGCTCCCGTCGCCGGAGTCGAGCAGTTCGGCGGCGTACGCCCGCTGCACGTACTGGCTGAGCACAAGAACCGGCAGCCCCGGCCGCTCCTCGCGCAGCCGCACGGCCGCGTGCAGCCCCTCGTCCTGGAACCCCGGCGGCATCCGTACGTCCGTCACGACGACGTCCGGCTCGTGCGCGGCGACGGCGGCGAGCAGCGCGTCCGCGTCGCCCACGGCGGCCACCACCTCGTAGCCGAAGCGGGCGAGCAGGCCGGTGAGCCCGTCGCGCAGCAGCACGCTGTCCTCGGCGAGGACTACGCGCAGCGGTCGGCCCCCGCCCCCTGCACCGGTATCTCCTCCATCGGCTCTCCCCCCATTGGCCTGCACGGCATCTCCACACGCAGCACGGTCGGTCCGCCCGGCGGGCTGGACAGCGCAAGTCTCCCATCGAGCACTGACACCCGGTCGGCGAGTCCGGTGAGACCGCTGCCGCGGGCGCCGTCCGCGCCGCCGCGCCCGTCGTCACGTACCTCGACCCGCAGCCGTCCCCGTTCGTGGCGTCCCCGCACCCAGGCCCGCTCGGCGCCGCTGTGCCGGGCCACGTTGGCGAGGGCCTCGCAGACCACGAAGTACGCGGCGGCCTCCACGGACTCGGGCAGCCGGCCCGGCAGTTGGACGTCCACCTCGACCGGCACGGGTGAGCGGTCGGCGGCGTCGGCCACGGCGGCCTCCAGGCCGTAGTCGGCGAGCACCTTGGGGTGGATGCCGTGGATCAGCTCGCGCAGTGCGGCGAGGGCCGTGCCCGCCTCCTCGTGGGCCTTGGCGAGCTGGTCGGCGAGAGGGCCGGGCGGGGCGTCGAGGCGGGCCAGGCCGAGCGTCATGGTGAGGGCCACGAGCCGCTGTTGGGCCCCGTCGTGCAGGTCCCGCTCGATCCGGCGCCGCTCCGCCTCGAACGCGTCGACCAACCGGACGCGGGAGCGGGTCAGTTCGACCACCCTCTCCCCCAACTCGCCCTCGCGCGGGGCGACCAGCAGCCGCGTCAGCGCCGCCCGCGCCCCGGCCGCCACACCGAGGACGTACGCGCCCGCGGCCAGCAGCAGCACGCCGAGCACGGCGGCGGCGCAGGCGGTGGGCCAGTCGGTGACCGTCCACTGCTTGAGCACCTTCGCCTCCCGGCCGTCGCCGACCGTGGCCATCAGCAGCGGTGTCGCGACCACCGACAGCGGCAGGAGCAGGGCGACGGTGACCACGAGCGCCTCGGCCGGCCACAACAGGCAGGCCCACAGCAGGGCGTGGCCCAGCTCCCGCCAGGTCGCCTGCTCCCGCAGCCGGGTGCCGAGCCAGCTCCGCAGCCCGGGTGCGGCGGGCTCCGCGTGCGCTCCCCGAGCCGCCTCCCCGTCGACGAGCCGCAGGCGCCGCCGCTCCAGCGCGCCCACGGGCAGCCCGGCCAGCGCGGTGACGGCGAGCAGGGGCAGTCCGACCAGGACGACCGCCAGGACTCCGCCGGCCACGACCAGGGCCACGAGCACCACCAGGACGGCGCCTCCCACCACCACGCCCGTCAGCAGGTAGGCGGCGGCGCGCCAGGGCCACGGCGACAGCAGGAAGGCCGGGCGGGACATGGCCTGCCACAGGGTGCGAGGGTGCATGCGGACCACCGTAGAAGGGCCGCCGGGGGCGGGCCATCGGTCCAGGGGGTGAGCCGGGGGTATGCCTGGCCCTACCCCAAGTCTCGGTCCTGCCACAGTGATTGAGGGCGGGGTCGCGCGGTTTCGTTGTCGCCATGAACACCCACGCCATCGAACTGCGCTCAGTGAGCCGGGCCCACGGCTCGGGCGACGGCCGCGTCATCGCGCTCGACCAGGTCTCCCTCGCGTTCCCGCGGGGCACCTTCACCGCCGTCATGGGCCCGTCCGGCTCGGGCAAGTCGACCCTGTTGCAGTGCGCCGCCGGCCTCGACCGGCCCACGTCCGGCTCCGTCCGCATCGGGGACACGGAGTTGACCGGGCTGAGCGAACGCGGGCTGACCCTGCTGCGCCGTGAGCGCATCGGCTTCGTGTTCCAGGCGTTCAACCTGCTGCCGTCCCTCACCGCCGAGCAGAACGTCGCCCTGCCGCTGCGCCTGGCCGGGCGGCGCCCTCCGAAGGCCCGGGTGCGTGAGGCGCTGCGCCAGGTCGGGCTGGCCGACCGTGCCCGCCACCGCCCCTGCGAGCTCTCCGGCGGACAGCAGCAGCGGGTCGCGCTGGCCCGGGCCCTGATCACCCGCCCCGAGGTCCTCTTCGGCGATGAACCGACCGGCGCGCTCGACACCCGGACGGGTAGGGAGGTGCTCACCCTGCTGCGCGCTCTCGTCGACCGTGAGCAGCAGACGGTCGTGATGGTCACCCACGATCCCGTTGCGGCGTCGTACGCGGACCGCGTGATCTTCCTGGTGGACGGGCGGGTGAGCGGGGAGCTGGTGGGTGCGGGAGCGGAGGCGATCGCGGCGCGGATGGCGGGCGAGCCGGGGGCTGTTCAGGAGGTCGCGCCGTGCTGAGCATCGCCCTGCGCACCCTGCGTGCCCGCTGGGTCACCTTCGTCGGCAGCTTCGTCGCGCTGTCGCTCGGCGTCTCGCTGATCGCCGTGATGGGACTGGCGCTCGCCTCCTCCCAGGACGCGCCGGAACGCCGGCCGGAGCGGTTCGCCGCGGCGCCGGTCGTCGTCAAGGGCCGGGACACCCTGCACGTCCCCACTCCGATCGGCGAGCGCACCTCGAAGCTGCCGCAGCCCCAGCCCGTCCCCTCGGCCGCCGTCACCGCCCTGAAGAGACTGGGCCCGGTCACCGAGGACCGTGCCTTCCCCGTACGGGCCGAGGACGGCCCCGGCGACCTGGTGGGCCATCCCTGGTCGGTCGCGAAGTTCGCCCCGTACGAGCTCGGCGCGGGACGCGCCCCCAGAAGCGCCGGCGAGGTCGTGACCACCGGTGACCGGAGCGCCCTGGGCGAGCGGCTGCGCACCGCCCACGGCACGGTCCGGGTGGTCGGGACGGTTTCGGCGCGCGGCTTCGAGAACGCCGTCTTCTACACGGACGCGCAGGCCGCCCGGCTCTCCCCGCTCAGCACGCAGCTCGTCGTGGACACCGAAGACGTCACCGCCGTACGCGCGGCCGTGCGCGGCAGCGACGGCGTGCGGGTCCTCACCGGTGACGCCCGCCGCCTCGCCGACGCCGACCCGGACCGCGACGCCAGGTCCCTGACCGCGCTGAACGCCCTGTTCGGCACGGCCGGCGGCGTGACCGGCTTCGTGTCGGTGTTCGTCGTGGCCTCCACGTTCGCCTTCGCGGTCGCCCAGCGGCGCCGGGAGTTCGGCCTGCTGCGCACCGCGGGTGCCACGCCGGGCCAGCTCCGTCGGATGGTCCTCGCGGAGGCGCTGCTCGTCGGCGTCCTCGCCTCGGCCGCGGGCTGTGCCCTCGGCGCGTACGGTGCCCCGCGGCTGGCCGCCCGGGTGGTCGACGGCGGCCTGGCCCCGGCGTGGTTCACGATCGGCGACGCCGTGTGGCCCTACCACCTGGCGTTCTGGACGGGGCTGCTGGTGGCCCTGTGCGGGGCGGTGGCCGCGTCGTGGCGGGCGGGGCGCACGGGACCGACGCAGGCGCTGCGCGAGGCGTCCGTGGACAGCGGCACGCTGACCTGGGGCCGTCGGCTGTGCGGCGCGGCCCTGCTGGTCGCCGCCGTGGCGACCCTGGCCCACGCGCTGCTGACCGAGCCGGGCGACCTGCTGCACCGCAAGACGTACGTCAGCCGCCCGATGCTCCTGATCACCGCGGTCGCGCTGCTCTCCCCTGCCCTGGTCCGCCCGCTGACCCGGCTGCTGGCCCGGCTGCCCGCCCGGCTGCCCGGCGCCCTCGGCCTGTTGGTCCGCGAGAACGCCTCGACCGGCGTCCGGCGCACCGCCGCCGTCGCGGCACCCGTCCTCGTCACGGTCGCCCTCGCCGGTTCCCTGCTCGGCGCCACCTCGACGCTGAACGAGGCGAGGGCGCAGGAAGTGGCCCGCCGGACGACGGCGGACTTCGTGGCGAGCACGGGTGCAGGCTTCGACTCCGCGACGCTCGCCCGTCTGCGGCGGACAGCGGGCGCCGATGTCTCCGCCACCGCTCCGACGGCCGTCCACGTCCTCGAGGACGGCGTCGCCCTCGTCAAGTCCGAGGCGCGCGCGGCCGATCCGGGGCTGCTCGCGGCGACCGTGCGGCTGCCGGTGACGGCGGGTCGGATCGCCGACCTGGACGACGACTCGATCGTCGTGAACGAGGAGTGGGCCCGGCACACGGTCGGCCAGCGCGTCGAGGTGTGGCTCGGCGACGGCACCCGCAGATCCCTGCGGATCGCCGCGGTCCTGGCCACCGGCACCGGCGACAACGGCGTGTACGTGACCCCGGCCAACGCCCCCGGCGCGGCGGCCGACCGGATCGACGTGAGGGTGCGCGACGGCGCGGACCCGGCCGCCGTGGCGACGGCCCTGCGTGAGGCGGTACGGCAGCAGGGGCAAGTCCTCACGAAGTCGCAGTGGGTGCAGTCGACTTACCCGGAGACCAACTCCACCACCCGGCTCGGCCTGCTCCTGGTCCTGGGCATCGCCCTGCTCTACACCGGCATCTCACTCGCCAACACCCTGGTGATGGCCACCTCCGACCGCATCCGCGACCTCACAGCCCTACGCCTGGCCGGTGCGACCACATCCCAGGTACTGCGCCTGGTCGGTGCGGAGGCCCTGACGGTGGTGGCCGTCGGCGCGCTGCTGGGTGTGCTGGTGACGTTCCTCAACCTGATCGGCATGGGCGCGGCGCTCCACCTGCTGGCCGCCCCGGCCCCGCTCTCCGTCCCCTGGCCGGCGCTCGGCGCGACGACCGCGGCATGCGCCGTACTCGCGGTGCTGTCGGCGACGGCTCCGGCGGCGCTCGCCCTGCGGCGGGTCGGTGTTTTGTCCCACTAACACGATGGAGCCCCAGTCGGCTTTCGCCGACTGGGGCTCCATGCTGCGTGGACCTGTGGGGATTTGAACCCCAGACCCCCTCGATGCGAACGAGGTGCGCTACCAGACTGCGCCACAGGCCCTTGCAACGAGTGAAACTCTAGCATCCCCGTCCGGGTGCTTGGAAATCCGTTCCGCGCCGACCAGGGGCGGAGCACCCGGCGGGCGGTAGGCGCGTCACTCGTTGGCCGCGCGCGGCCGTTCGCCGTCCTCGTACTGGTCGAACAGGGGCGTACGGCCTCGCTCGCGCGCCCGGCGGGCGGAGGCGGCGCGGCGCGCGTCGGTGCGGCCGTCCGCCGACGGCTTGTCCTCGGTGCCGGGCGGCGGCTCCGCTGCTTCCTCGTGCTGCGCCTCCGGCTCCGGCTCCGGAGTGACGGAGCTCGACCGGGCCGAACTCCACGCGTCCGGTGCCCCCAGGTCGACGTCGGCGGTGGCGCGCGGAGCGACCGGGGCGGTCACGTACGTGGGCAGCGGGACCGGTACCGGTTCCCAGCTGTCTCCGTGGCCGGGCCGCCGCTGCCGTTCGCGCTGCTGGTCGACCCACTCGGCGTGGTCGGTCTGCTCGACCAGGGCGCGGCGGTCGGCGGCGAGCGCCGACAGCCCGGGGTCCGTGTCCACCTCGGGCCCCTCCTCGGGTTCGTCGACGGTGTCGTCGACGCCGGTGTCGAGGGTGGGGCGGCGGCGCGGCTGGCGGGCGCGCTCCCGCAGCCGCTGGGCGGCGACCTCGGCCCGACGCCGGTCCATCTGGAAGGCGAAGCGGCGGCGCTCCTGGGCGCGCAGGTACCCGATGTAGGCGCTGAGCATCAGGGCGGGCACGCCCGGTGCCCACAGGAAGGCCAGGCCTCCGACGGCGGCGACGATCGCGCCGAGTGTGAAGGCGAGGAAGAGCATCACCGTGGTGCGCCGACGGCGCGCGAGCGCCTTGGAGCGCCGGGCGCGGGCCGCGTCGGCCTGCGCGGAGGGCGTGCGCCGGGGGGCGGGGACGCGCTGGCGGGCCGGTGCGGTACCGGATTCGGGGAGCCGGCCGGCGTCGCCCGCGGTCGGCGCCGGCTTGGCGGCCGGTCCGCGCGCGGCCCTGGCCGCCTGTTCCCGCTCCGGGTCGCGTGCCGGTTCCGGCCGCCCCTGCTCCTGTGCCTGGACCGGCGCCTTCACCTGCGGGCGGGTCGGAGGCACGGCGAAGGCCCGGACGTCCACCGAGTCGGTGACGGCGTCCGGAACACGGGCGTCGTGCTCCCCCTCCTCGGTGGAGCGCGCCCGCAGGTCCTTGGCGTATCGGCGCTCCATGCCCGCTCGTCCGGACAGGAGCCGGATGGCGGTGCTGAAGCGTTCCGTCGGACGGGCCTCGTTCAGCTCGTCCTGCCTACGGAGCCACATCGGCACCAAGTAGGCGGCCCAGGCCCCGACAATGACTGCGTAGATGAGGCCGCTGCTGCTCACGCCTCACACGGTAGAGGGGTTTGCGTGAGGCCATCCGCCAATTGAGCCGGTGTGTCGCACGATCTGGCTGATATTTCGAGCTTTTTTTGTGACCGTTGCGATCAGCAGGCTGCCGACAGGGCGAATTCAATGCCCTGAGACGGTCATCGACCGATCATTTTCGAACACTTATTCAATTACTGGGATGTCAGTTCCCCGGGCCGGGGGTGTTCTGCGGTTTCTGTGAGTTCTGCGAGCTCGTCGAGTGGGTCCGGCGCCAGCGGGCGAGCAGTCCTTCCGGCACCTCCTCCGCGGTGAGCGCGAAGACGAGGTGGTCGCGCCAGGCCCCGTCGATGTGGAGATAACGGGGCCGCAGGCCCTCCTCGCGGAATCCGAGTTTCTCCACGACCCGGCGGCTGGGCCCGTTCTCGGGGCGAATGCAGACCTCGATGCGGTGCAGACCGACGGTGCGGAAACAGTGGTCTACGACGAGCGCCACGGCCGTCGGCATCACCCCGCGGCCGGCCACCGCCTCGTCCACCCAGTAGCCGACGTGGCCCGAGCACATCGAGCCCCAGGTGATCCCGGCGACCGTCAACTGCCCGACCAACTGGCCCTGGTACTCGATGACGAACGGCAGCATCCGGCCCGCGTGCGCCTCGTTGCGCAGATGCCGGACCATCTGGCGGTAGGTCGGCCGGTGCGCGATCGGCCCGGCGGGCGTGGGCGGCGGGATGGTCGCCTCCCAGGGCCGCAGCCAGTCCCGGTTGCGGCGGTTGACCTCGCGCCAGACCCGCTGGTCGCGCAGCTTTATCGGCCGGAGGAGGACATCGCCCTCCGCCAGTTCGACGGGCCAGGACGGGCTGTTCAGCTCACACCCCCACTGCCGGTGCCGGGTCTGGGGTGGTCGCCGCCGCGGAGCTGGTCGACGGCGTGGACCAGCAGGGGCTCCAGGACGGCCAGTCCGTCCTTCACCCCGCCGGTGGAGCCCGGCAGATTGACGATCAGCGTTTCTCCCGCCACTCCGGCCAGGCCCCGGGAGAGCGCCGCGGTCGGCACCTTCTCCCGTCCGAACGCCCTGATGGCCTCGGCGATGCCCGGCACCTCGCGGTCGATGACCCGGCGGGTCGCCTCGGGGGTGCGGTCGGTGGGCGAGATGCCGGTGCCCCCGGTGGTGACGATCACGTCGTACCCGGCGTCGACGGCGGCACGCAGGGCGGCCTCCACCGGGTCGCCGTCGGGGACGACCTGCGGGCCGTCGACGGCGAACCCGAAGCCCTTCAGGCCCTCGGCGATCAGCGGTCCGCCCTTGTCCTCGTAGACGCCCGCGGCGGCCCGGTTGGAGGCGGTGACCACCAGCGCGGCGTACGGAGCGGTCAGCGCACCGCCGATCGACGCGTCGAGTGTCATGTCCGGCTCCAGTCGCCCGACTTGCCGCCCGTCTTCTCCTCCACCCGTACGTCCGTGATGACCGCTCCCTTGTCGACCGCCTTGACCATGTCGATCACGGTGAGCGCGGCGACGGAGACCGCGGTGAGGGCCTCCATCTCTACGCCCGTACGGTCCGTCGTCTTCACCGTGGCGCGGATCTCCACGGCGTCGTCCGCGACCGACAGGTCCAGTTTCACACCGGACACCGACAACGGGTGGCAGAGCGGGATCAGGTCCGGGGTGCGTTTGGCTCCCATGATGCCCGCGATCCGCGCGGTGGCCAGGGCGTCGCCCTTGGGCACACCCTCCCCGCGCAGCAGCTCGACCACGCGGGGTGAGACCAGGACGCGTCCGCTGGCGCGGGCGGTGCGCGCGGTCACGTCCTTGTCGGACACGTCGACCATGCGGGCCGCGCCCGCGTCGTCGATGTGCGTCAGTCGGTCCTGCGCAGGGGGTCCGGGGGTCTCCCCCCGGGAAGGCACAGTCATGGTGTGTCGCGCTCCCGGTCCGGGCCCGTCGCGGTGCGGCGCTCGGGCCTGTTGTGCGCGACACGGTACCCCCAACTGGGACGACCTAGCCGAGCAGGACCACCTCGACCTCGGTGCCGGGCTCGACGGACTCCACGTCCTCGGGGACGACGATCAGCGCGTCGGCGTGCGCGAGGGCCGCGACCAGGTGGGAGCCGGCCCCGCCGACCGCGCGCACGGCGCCGTCGCTGTACGTCCCGCGCAGGAACTGTCTGCGCCCCTTCGGGGAGGTCAACGCCTTGTTCGCGGTGAGGGTCGCGCGCGTGGTGGGCCGGTGGACGTCCCCGAGCCCCATGAGGGTGCGGATCGCCGGCCGGACGAACATCTCGAAGGAGACGTACGACGACACGGGGTTGCCGGGCAGGGCGAGCAGCGGGGTGTGGTCGGGGCCGATGGAACCGAAGCCCTGGGGCTTGCCCGGCTGCATGGCGAGCTTGCGGAACTCGATGCCGCTGCCCTCCTCGTCCTCGTCGCCGACGTGCGACAGCGCCTCCTTGACGACGTCGTACGCCCCGACGCTGACACCGCCCGTGGTGACCACGAGGTCGGCGCGGACGAGCTGGTCCTCGATGGTGGAGCGGAGAGTCTCGGCGTCGTCGGCGACCGCGCCCACGCGGTAGGCGATGGCGCCGGCGTCCCGCGCGGCCGCGGTGAGGGCGAAGCTGTTGGAGTCGTAGATCTGGCCGCTGCCGAGGGCGTCGCCGGGCGGGACGAGTTCGCTGCCGGTGGACAGGACGACCACGCGCGGGCGGGGGCGCACGCGCACCGTGCCGCGTCCGATCGCGGCGAGCAGCGCGATCTGCGGCGGGCCGAGGACGGTGCCCGCTTCGAGGGCGCGGTCTCCGGCCTTCACGTCGCTGCCCTTGGCGCGCACATGCGCGCGTGCCTCGGCCGGGCGGTACACGCGGACCTGCCCGGCGGCACCCTCGGGGGCGAGGCTGCGGGCGCGCATCCCGCTCACCGGGCCCTCGCCGAGGCCGCCGTCGGTCCACTCCACGGGGACGACCGCCTCGGCGCCGTCCGGCAGCGGGGCGCCGGTCATGATGCGGGCGGCCTGGCCCGGCCCGACGTGGAGCAGGCCGCCCAGTCCGGCCGCCACGTCCCCGACGACGTCCAGGACGGCAGGGAACTCCTCGCTCGCACCTCCCACGTCCGCGACCCGCACCGCGTACCCGTCCATCGAGCTGTTGTCGAACGGGGGCAGCGAGAGGGGCACCGTGACGTCCTCGACGAGGACGCAGCCCTGGGCGTCGAGCAGCTGCAGTTCGATGGGCTCGAGGGGGCGGACGGTGGCGAGGATGTCCTCCAGGTGCTCGTCCACCGACCAGAGGTGGTCCTGACCCGTGGTGCGGGGCGCGGCGCTGCTCAACGTTGCTGCATCTCCTCGGTGACGTAACTGCGAAGCCAGGTCCGGAAGTCCGGGCCCAGGTCTTCACGTTCGCACGCGAGTCTGACAATGGCACGCAGGTAGTCGCCACGGTCGCCGGTGTCATAGCGGCGGCCCTTGAAGACGACGCCGTGCACGGGGCCGCCGGCACTCTCCTCCTGCGCGAGCTGCTGGAGGGCGTCGGTGAGCTGGATCTCGCCGCCGCGGCCGGGTTCGGTCGTGCGCAGGATGCCGAAGATGTTCGGGTCGAGGACGTAGCGGCCGATGATCGCGTAGTTCGACGGGGCGTCCGCCGGGTCCGGCTTCTCGACCAGGCCGCTCACCCGGACGACGTCGCCGTCCTCGGTCTCCTCGACGGCCGCGCAGCCGTAGAGGTGGATCTGCTCGGGCTCGACCTCCATGAGGGCGACGACGCTGCCGCCGTGCCGCTCCTGGACCTCGATCATCCGCTGGAGCAGCGGGTCGCGCGGGTCGATCAGGTCGTCGCCGAGCAGGACGGCGAACGGCTCGTGCCCGACGTGCGGGGCGGCGCACAGGACGGCGTGGCCGAGGCCGCGGGGGTCGCCCTGACGGACGTAGTGCATGGTGGCGAGGTCGCTGGACTCCTGGACCTTGGCGAGCCGTCTGGCGTCGCCCTTCTTCTGCAGCGCCGACTCGAGCTCGTAGTTGCGGTCGAAGTGGTCCTCCAGGGGGCGCTTGTTGCGACCCGTGATCATGAGGACGTCGTCCAGGCCGGCGGAGACGGCCTCCTCGACCACGTACTGGATCGCCGGCTTGTCGACGACCGGCAGCATCTCCTTGGGAGTGGCCTTGGTCGCCGGCAGGAACCGGGTGCCGAGACCGGCTGCGGGAATGACAGCCTTGCTGATCCTGGGGTGCGACTGAGTCATGACCGCAACCTTATCCGGTGCCTTTGCAGCGAATCTGTGGCTCCGGTTAATTGGCCCTCATATGAGCGCATTGGAACGGAAAAGGAGCGACAGGTGAGCCACAACGGACGTGCGGTCGATCCTGACAAGCGCAGGTTGCGGCGAGAGTTCCTCCAGGCGAGAAGCAGGTTGACGCCGGATGTCGTGCGGACGGCGGCCGCTCGGCTGGCCGAGCGCGCCCTGGAGCTGCCGGAGGTGGCGCACGCGCGCACGGTGGCGGCGTATGTCTCCGTGGGGAGCGAGCCCGGAACGCTCGCGCTCCTGGACGCGCTGCGGGCGCGGGGCATGCGCGTCCTGCTGCCCGTGCTCCTGCCGGACAACGACCTGGACTGGGGCGTGTACGGCGGTGAGGACTCCCTCGCGCGGGTCCAACACGGCGGAAGAATGGCCCTCTTGGAGCCGGCCGGTGAGCGCCTCGGCCCGGACGCCGTGACCGGAGCCGACGTGGTGCTGCTGCCGGGGCTCGCCGTCGACGCGCGCGGGATGCGTCTGGGGCGCGGCGGAGGGTCGTACGACCGTGTGCTCGCGCGACTCGAACGGGCCGGGGTGCGACCGGCGTTGGTGGTGCTGCTGTACGACTCGGAGGTCGTGGCGCGTGTTCCGGAGGAGCCGCACGACCGGCCGGTGCGGGCGGTGGTGACGCCGTCCGGGGTACGCCGGTTCGGGACTGTCTGACGGGCGTGTCGCCCCTGCGGAAGGGCCCTCCACGCGCGCGTGGAGGGCCCTTTTGACATCAGCCGCTTCCGCATCAGCTGCTTCCGCGGCTCATGGCTTTCCGCGGCTCACGGCTTCAGCACGAGCGTGTCGCTGGTGTTCTTGTCGACCGCCTTGTCCGAGAAGGACCAGTCCAGCAGCTCGCCGTCGGCCCACTTGTCCGTCTGGTCGGTGTAGTGGGCGCTGTAGGCGTGTCCGGAGGCGCCGGTGAGGTTGATCCACTTCGACTTGTCGAGGTCGTCGAGGTTGACCACCATCCGCATCGACGGCACCCATACGACGCCGTAGCCGCCGGCCGCGTTCCAGCCGGTCGCGTTGACCGCCGCCTCGCCGCCGCTGAGCTTCCACGGGCCGCGGTTGAGGACGTACTGCAGGAAGCCGGGTCCATCGGTGCCCAGGGTCTGGTTCTTCAGGAACAGGCGGTGCAGCCGGCCCCAGCTCCAGGTGTCGATGTCCTTGCCGAGCTTGGCGGTCAGCTCCCAGCGGGCGTCGATCATGGCGCGCTCGAAGAGCTGGTCACGGTTCGTGGCCTCGGGGCGGGTGCCCACATCGGGCGTCTTCCACCAGTCGCTCTTCTCGTCGGCCATGAGGTTGCGCACGACCTCGAACCAGCGGTCGCCGCCGTCCGGCTGCGCCTGGTCGGCGTCACGCTCACCGCACTCGCGGACCTCACCGGCGCCGTCCACCGGGCCGGTGGTGTCGACCTTCTTGACCCACAGGCACTGGCCCTTGACGCGCAGCTCCTTGGGCATCTTGTTGCCGAAGGAGAGCTTGAGGATGTTGCGCCAGACCGCGTTGAAGTAGGCGGCCGCGGCCGAATCGGCGTCCTGGGTGTAGTCCCAGCCCTCCAGGAGCTTCTGCGCCTCACGGACGCCCTTGGCGGGGACGTCGATCTTCAGCAGCTTGGGCACGAGCAGCTTGGCGATCTCGCTGCTGTTGTCGAGCTGCATCTGGCGCATGTCGTCGGTGGAGATCTTGCCGCCGCCCTTGATCTTCGACTCGATCAGGTCGGAGATGCGCTGGCTGCGGGTGCCGTAGCCCCAGTCCGTGGTGAGCGTGTAGGGGTACTTGTCCTTGTCGATCACGGCCTGGTTGGCGGTGACGATGTAGCCGCGGTCCGGGTTGTACTCGTAGGGCAGCTCGTCCTGGTCGATGTAGCCGGTCCAGCGGTACTTGGAGTCCCAGCCCGGCGCCGGGATGGAGCCGGTGTCGCCCTTGGCGCGCGTGGGGATCCTGCCGGGGAGGGTGTAGCCGATGTTGTCCTTGGTGTCGGCGTAGACCAGGTTCTGCGAGGGCACGTCGAACAGGGTGGCGGCCTCGCGGAAGCCGCTGAAGTCGGTCGCCTTGTCCATCGCGAAGACGGCGTCCAGGGAGGTGCCCGGCTCCAGCGCCGTCCAGCGCAGCGCGACGCCGTAGCCGTCGCCGCGGTCGGGCGCGGCGGTGTCGACGCCGGCCTTTCTGCCGACCTTCACGAGCTCGTCGTCGCGGTCGGACAGCAGAGGCATCCCGTCGCTGGTCTGCCGGACGACGATCTTCTTGGGGGCGCCACCGGCGACCTTGATGGTCTCCTCGCGCGAGGTGAAGGGCTTGACCTTGCCGTCGTAGAGGTAGCCGTCGCCGGAGAGCTTCTCCAGGTAGAGGTCGGTGACGTCGACGCCGGAGTTGGTCATGCCCCAGGCGATGTTCTGGTTGTGTCCGATGACCACACCGGGCATACCGGCGAACGTGTAGCCGCTGACGTCGTACTGGCACTTGCTGGAGACGGCGCGGCAGTGCAGGCCCATCTGGTACCAGACCGAGGGCAGCGAGGCCGACAGGTGCGGGTCGTTCGCCAGCAGCGGCTTGCCGCTGATGGTGTGCTTCCCGGCGACGACCCAGGAGTTGGAGCCGATGCCGTTGCCGTTCACGCCGACGGCGTCGGGGACGTTCTCCAGGACGTTGTAGAGGCCCGAGAGCTGGCTCTGCAGCGCGGCGGAGGTGTCCCCGGTGCCGCTGCTGCCGGTCGTCCCGGAGGCCCCGCTGGTACCGGTCGTCCCGCTCGTCCCGGAGGCCCCGCTGGTGCCGGACGTGCCGGACGTGCCGTTCGTGTCGCTGGAGTCGCCGCCCGCCTCGAAGGTCTTGGTGAGCTCGTCGTACTGGCCCTGCTGGACGATCGCCTGGTTACGGCTGTACGGGTACTGCGGGTACAGGTCGGCGATCTGCTTGGGGCCGAAGCGGCTGGTCATCAGGGCGCGGTCGATCTCGTCCTGCATGTTGCCGCGCAGGTCCCAGGCCATGGCCTTCAGCCACGCGACCGAGTCGACCGGGGTCCACTCCTCGGGCTTGTAGCTGTTCGTGAAGCCCAGGGCGGCGTACTCCAGGGAGATCGCCTTGCCGTCCTTGCCCTTGAGGTAGGCGTTGACTCCCTTGGCGTACGCCTGGAGGTACTTCTTCGTGGAGGCCGACAGCTTCTTGTCGTACTCCTCCTTCGCGACCCGGTCCCAGCCCAGGGTGCGCAGGAACTCGTCGTTCTTGACCTGGCCCTTGCCGAACATCTCCGACAGGCGCCCGGAGGTCATGTGCCGGCGCACGTCCATCTCGTAGAACCGGTCCTGCGCCTGGACGTATCCCTGCGCCATGAACAGGTCCTCGTCGGTGGAGGCGTAGATCTGCGGGATCCCGTAGCCGTCGCGCTTCACGTCGACGGGCCCGGACAGGCCGTCGAGCGTGATCGAACCCTTGGTCTGGGGGAAGGAGGCACGGACGGTGCTGATGGACCAGTAGGCCCCGTAGGCGATGCCCCCGATGATGGCCAGTACCAGGACGAGAACGACGAGACGGGCTTTGCGCCCCTTTTTCCTGCCGGACTTGCCGGGCTTGTGACCCGTTGAGGCGGTGGTGTTGGGGGGCATCGCTGTCCTTGCTGTCCTAACGCGAGCGGCAGGCGGTCCTGGAGTGCTGGAGCAACCATAGGCGCAGGGCCCCGTGCGACTTGACGCGGAGTCGGGAACCTACGCGGACGGACGTTCGATCTTGCCCGGCGAAGCGTCAAGAAATCGTCAAGAGTTAGGTAAGGTAACGAAGTAGTTGGGTGCCGGGGGCCCCGACCTCGTGTCCTATGTACGTGAGCGTTCACGCGCGTGTGCCATGCGTGAGCCAGGGAAGGGAACGGCCGCTGACTGTCCACCATCTCAACCAGCTACTGCTCGTCTGCTCGCTCGTCCTGCTCGTCGCCGTGGCAGCGGTCCGGATCTCCTCGCGCAGCGGGCTCCCCAGCCTGCTCGTTTACCTGGGCATCGGTGTCCTCATGGGCCAGGACGGCATCGGCGACATCCACTTCGACAACGCCGAGATGACCCAGGTCATCGGATACGCGGCCCTGGTCGTGATCCTGGCCGAGGGCGGTCTGGGCACGAAGTGGAAGGAGATCAAACCGGTCCTGCCCATCGCCTCCACGCTCGCGCTGGTGGGGGTCGCGGCCAGCGTCGGGGTCACCGCCGCGGGCGCGCACTATCTGATCGGTCTCGAGTGGCGGCAGGCGTTCATCATCGGGGCGGTGGTCTCCTCGACGGACGCGGCGGCGGTCTTCTCGGTGCTGCGCAAGATCCCCCTCCCCGCGCGCGTGAACGGCACGCTGGAGGCCGAGTCCGGCTTCAACGACGCCCCCGTGGTCATCCTGGTGGTCGCCTTCTCCACGGCCGGTCCGGTCGACCACTGGTACGCGCTGATGGGCGAGATAGCGCTGGAGCTGGCCATCGGCGCGGCCATCGGTCTCGCGGTGGGCTGGCTGGGCGCCTGGGGCCTCAGGCACGTCGCCCTGCCCGCCTCCGGCCTCTACCCCATCGCCGTCATGGCGATCGCCGTGGCGGCGTACGCGGCGGGCGCGATGGCGCACGGCAGCGGCTTCCTGGGCGTGTACCTCGCCTCGATGGTCATGGGCAACGCGAAGCTGCCGCACTGGCCCGCCACGCGCGGGTTCGCCGACGGGCTCGGCTGGATCGCCCAGATCGGCATGTTCGTGCTGCTCGGACTGCTGGTCACCCCGCACGAGCTGGGCGACGACGTCTGGCCCGCGCTCGTCATCGGCCTGGTGCTGACCATGGTGGCCCGACCCCTGAGCGTCGTGCTCTGCCTGGTGCCGTTCCGGGTGCCGTGGCAGGAGCAGGTCCTGATGTCGTGGGCCGGCCTGCGCGGCGCCGTGCCCATCATCCTGGCGACGATCCCCATGGTGGAGGGGGTCGACGCCAGCCGCCGGATCTTCAACATCGTCTTCGTCCTGGTCGTCGTCTACACCCTGGTCCAGGGACCGACCCTGCCGTGGCTCGCCCGCAAGCTGCGCCTGGGCCAGGAGTCCGAGGCCGCCGACCTCGGCATCGAGTCGGCACCCCTGGAGCGGCTGCGCGGACATCTGCTGTCCGTGGCCATCCCCGCGGGCTCGAAGATGCACGGCGTCGAGGTCAACGAGCTGCGGCTGCCGGCCGGGGCCGCGGTCACCCTCGTCGTCCGCGATGGAAAATCGTTCGTTCCGCTGCCGACGACCGTGCTGCGACGCGGCGACGAGCTCCTCGTGGTCGCCACGGACCCCGTCCGGGACGCGGCCGAGCGACGGCTGCGCGCGGTGGGCCGCGGCGGCAAGCTGGCGGGGTGGCTGGGCATGAACGGTCCTGCGGCGCGTTAAGGGCACGTTTCGTACGGTTCACACCCCCGGTAATCCCAGGTGGGCAGCCGTATGGTGCTCGTTTTCACAGGCGTACGAGGGCGTGGCCCTAGTACGATGAAGGCGCACCTTGATCGAACCAACTCTGCCTGACGCAGAGCTGGCGCGACCGTATGGCGGTCGGCCCACCCTGGAACGGGGGCGCCGGCATCTACCGCAGTTCCGCGCAAGAGGACAGCTCTCGGCGCCCGTACGGGCCGCTACCAGGTGGCAGAAAGGCACGGGCCGTGGCATCCACGGTCACCACCGAGCCGTCGGGGAACTCGTCGGCCTCCTCCCGCCCGGGATACGGGCAGCTGCTGCGCACCCGCGGCGCCTGGACGTTCCTGCTGCCGGGCTTCGCGGCACGCCAGCCGTTCGCGATGCTCACCATCTCGATCGTGCTGCTCGTGCAGCACACCACCGGCTCCTACGGGGCCGCGGGCGCCGCCGCGGCCGTCACCGGCGTCTCCATGGCCCTGTTCGCGCCCTACAGCGGCCGCCTCGCCGACCGCTACGGCCAACGCGCGGTGCTGGTCCCGGGCGTCCTCGTGCACGCGGTGTCGGGCCTCACCCTGACGGCGCTGGCCCTGGCGCACGCCCCCCTGTGGGCGCTGTTCGCGGCGGCCGTCCCCACCGGCGCCTCGGTGCCGCAGGTCGGGCCCATGGTGCGGGCCCGCTGGGGTGTGACACTGAAGGGCTCGCCCCTGATGACCACGGCGGCCGCCTTCGAGTCGGTCACCGACGAGCTGACCTTCGTCGTCGGCCCGCTCCTCGCCACCGCCCTGTGCACCGCCGTCACCCCGGCCGCGGGCCTGGTCACGGAGGCCTCACTGACCCTGGTCGGCGGGCTGCTGTTCGCCGCGCAGAAGAGCACGCAGCCCACTGTCGCCGACGGCGGGCACGCGCGCGTGGAGCACGTTTCCGCCCTGCGCGTGCCCGGCGTGCGCGTGCTCGCCGTGACGTTCCTGGGCATCGGTTCCGTCTTCGGCGGCATGCAGGTCTCGCTGGCCGCGTTCACCGAGTCGATCGGCGAGCCCGGCCTCAACGGTGTCCTCTACGGGATCTTCGCCGCGGGCAACATGCTCTCCGGCCTCGTCTGCGGCGCCGTGGCCTGGAAGACCGCCCCCCGACACCGGCTGATCGTCGGCTACGCCGCCCTCGCGGTGACCGCGTCCGGCCTGTGGGCGGCGCACTCGGTGCTCGTCCTCGCCGGACTCGGCCTCCTGGTCGGCATGTGCATCGCGCCTGCCCTGATCACGGGCTACACCCTGGTCGAGGACCTGGTCCCGGCCGGGGCCCGCACCGAGGCGTTCACCTGGCTGACCGGCGCGGTGGCGCTGGGCCAGGCGGCCGCGGTCACGGTCGCCGGACAGCTGGAGGACCGCTTCCGGGACGGCGCCGGGTTCCTGGTGCCGATGGGCGGCACCCTGCTGGCCCTGGCGACCCTGCTGGCCCTGCGATCGCGGCTGGTCGCAGCGCCCCGCAACCGCACGGTCGCACGTGGCGTCGGTCACCGCGTGCCGGTGACAGTGGACTGATCCTCAGGAATACGTCAGTATGGACCGTCGTTAGCACTCACTGAGTGAGAGTGCCAGGAGGAAGACAGTGCCCACCTACCAGTACCAGTGCACCGAGTGCGGCGAGGGCCTCGAGGCGGTGCAGAAGTTCACCGACGACGCCCTCACCGAGTGCCCCAACTGCGGTGGCCGCCTGAAGAAGGTGTTCTCCGCCGTCGGCATTGTCTTCAAGGGCTCCGGTTTCTACCGCAACGACAGCCGCGGCTCCTCGTCGAGCAGCTCGCCGGCGGCGTCGAAGTCGTCGACGTCCTCGTCGGAGTCGAAGCCGTCGGAGTCGAAGTCCTCGGACTCCAAGACGTCGGACTCTAAGTCGTCGGGTTCGAAGTCGTCGGGTTCGAGCACCTCGTCCAGCAGCAGCTCCGCCGCTTAAGGACCCGCTCTTCAGGGACCCTGCCGTCGTCCGACGGCAGGGTCCCTGGCGTTCTCGAAGTCGTTCTCCAGTTCGGTCACCGCCAACCAAAGTGCTCGTCCAACTAAAGTGCTGGTCATGGCGAACGCAGAGATCGGTGTAATCGGCGGCTCCGGCTTCTACTCGTTCCTCGAGGACGTGACGGAGATCCAGGTGGACACCCCCTACGGGTCTCCCAGTGACTCCCTCTTCCTCGGCGAGCTCGCCGGCCGCCGGGTCGCCTTCCTGCCCCGGCACGGGCGCGGTCACCATCTGCCGCCGCACCGGATCAACTACCGGGCCAACCTGTGGGCGCTGCGCTCGGTCGGCGTGCGCCAGGTTCTCGGCCCGTGCGCCGTGGGCGGTCTGCGCCCCGAGTACGGACCGGGCACGCTTCTCGTCCCGGACCAGCTGGTCGACCGTACGAAGTCCCGGGTCGGGACGTACTTCGACGGACTGCCGCTGCCCGGCGGCAACGTGCCGAACGTGGTGCACGTGTCCCTCGCCGACCCCTACTGCCCCACCGGGCGCGCGGCCGCGATGAAGGCGGCGCGCGGCCGGGACTGGGAGCCGGTGGACCGCGGCACGCTGGTCGTGATCGAGGGGCCGCGGTTCTCGACCCGGGCCGAATCGGTGTGGCACCAGGCCCAGGGCTGGTCGGTGGTCGGCATGACCGGCCACCCCGAGGCCGCGCTCGCCCGGGAGCTCGAGCTCTGCTACACCTCCCTGACCCTGGTCACCGACCTGGACGCCGGCGCCGAGACCGGTGAGGGCGTCTCGCACGAGGAGGTCCTTGAGGTGTTCGCCTCGAACGTGGACCGGCTGCGCGGCGTGCTCTTCGACGCGGTGGCCGCGCTGCCGTCGACCCAGGAGCGGGACTGCCTGTGCGTGAACGCGTTGGGCGGGATGGATCCGGGGTTCGAGCTGCCGTAGGTGGCGTGTGTACGGGGTTCCGGGGGCGCCGTGGGCTGCTTCGACACGAAGGCGGAACGGCTCGTTCGGGTGAGGGAGTTGTCCACAACCCGTGGGTAGTCCCCCTGTCCCGGCGGGCGGCGGCGCGAGGCCTCATCGTGGGCTTCGCAGGCCGTTCCCTCGTCGCAGGCGGTGATTCCCGTGTCCCTCGCTCCCCCTCCCCAGCCGCTCTTTGCCTCCTTTCCCTCCGTGCGTCCGCCCGGCGCCGACGCTCCCGCCACCTGCGAGGTGCCGCACTTCGCTCCGGTACGGGTGCGCGGCGGGCGACATCGGCTGCGGCGGCTGGTACGGCACCGGCGGCGGGCCGTGGCGGCCGGTCTCGCCCTCACCGCGGCCGCGCTCGTGGCGGCGGGGCCGACGGGAGAGGGGGACGCCGACCGGGCCCGCGGGCATCCGGAGTCACGTCCCCCGGCGCACACCGCATCGCTGGCGGGTGACCGGGCGCGCGAGCACCGGGCCGTGGAGATGGTGACGGCTCCCGTGCGCATCGCCGACGGGGCCACGGTCCGGCTGCTGCGCTCCGGGGACCGGGTCGACGTCATCGCCGCCGGCCAGACCGCCACCGGCGGCGACGCCCGTGTGGTCGCCCACGGGGCGCTGGTGACGAAGGTGCCGGAGGCCGTGGACGGCGTCGGCGACGGCGGGGCGCTCGTCGTGCTGTCGGTGCCCCGGGCCTCGGCGGCGCGCCTGGTCGGCGCCGGCGCGACGGCGCGGCTGGCAGTGACGCTGTGCTGAGCCACGCCCTGCGTCTGCTGCGCGGTCTCCGCCGCCATTTCCTGCCGAACCCCACATTCCAGCTACCGAATTGGACACGGCCTCGGCACCCTGACGTAGGTTGCGGAACTGTTTGTTCCCCAACCCGTGCGTGCGAGGAGAGTCCCCGAGGTGGCCGAGAAGAAGAAGGAAACGAGCATCCTGCAGGGCTTCAAGACCTTCCTGATGCGCGGGAACGTCGTCGATCTGGCAGTGGCGGTGGTCATCGGCGCCGCCTTCAGCAACATCGTCAACTCGGTGGTGAAGGGCGTGATCAACCCGCTGGTCGGGGCGATCGGCACCAAGAACCTCGACGGCTACAGCTCGTGCCTGGAGGACCCGTGCAAGGTGGCGCCGGACGGCACGGTCACCAGCGGCGTCCCGATCCTGTGGGGCACCGTCCTCGGCGCCGCGCTCACGTTCGTGATCACCGCGGCGGTCGTCTACTTCCTGATGGTCCTGCCGATGTCCAAGTACCTGGCCCGGCAGGAGGCCCGCAAGAAGGCGCGGGAGGGCACGCAGGAGGTGCTCGAGGTGAGCGAGCTGGAGGTCCTGAAGGAGATCCGCGACGCGCTGGTCGCGCAGCGCGGGTCGGGTCACGACCGGTCGTAGCGCGAGCGCTTCACAGGTGGTGGGGCGGCTTCTCGTCGAGGAAGCGCTTCAGGTCGGCGGCGCTGTCGCCGTCGGCCCTCGGCCGCTCGCCCCAGCCCCGGTCCGTGTCGTCCGAGGACTGTGCGTCCAGCGGGTCGTCGAAGATCAGCGCGGCCTTCGGGTCGCGCGGCTCGGGGGCGGGGGCGGTACTCATGCCTCAAGGGTACGGTCCCGGGCCCGGCCCGCACCGTGCCCGCCCGTCGGCCCACCGCCTCTCGGTGAGTCCGCTCGCGAGCGTTTCCCCCGGTTGTCTGCTGTGCTGGGCCCATGACGTCCAGACCCACCCCCTCCCCCGGCGCGCCCGTACGCCACACCCCTCTGCGCAGACTGACCGCCCGCGGCCGCGGGGAGGCGCACCGGGTGGCCTCGCCGCTGGAGCTCTTCTTCGACCTGTGCTTCGTCGTGGCCATCGCGCAGGCGGGCGTCGAGCTGGTGCACGCCGTGGCGGAGGGGCACGCGGGCGAGGGCATCCTCGACTACGCGATGGTCTTCTTCGCCATCTGGTGGGCGTGGATGAACTTCACCTGGTTCGCCTCCGCCTACGACAACGACGACGTGCTCTACCGGGTCGTCACCCTGCTCCAGATCGCCGGCGTGCTGGTGCTCGCGGCCGGGGTGTCACGGGCCTTCGGGGAACACGACTTCGTGGTCGTCTGGCTCGGCTACGTGATCATGCGGCTGGCGATGTCCGCGCAGTGGCTGCGGGCCGCGCGATCGTCCGAGGGCGCGGAGCGGACGACGGCGCTGCGGTACGCGGTCGGCGTGCTGCTGTGCCAGGTCGGCTGGCTGGGTCTGGTCGTCCTGCCCGAACCCGCCCGGGCCTGGGTGTTCCTGACGATGGTGATCGTGGAGCTGTGCGTGCCGGTGTTCGCGGAGCGGGATTTCTCGACCTCCTGGCATCCGCACCACATCGCGGAGCGGTACGGGCTGTTCACGATCATCGTGCTGGGCGAGACGATCGCGGCGGCCACGGTCGCCGTGAAGTCGGCGGTCGACGAACACAACGCGCTGAACGAGCTGTTGCCGATCGCGGCGGGCGGTCTGCTGATCGTGTTCTCCGCCTGGTGGATCTACTTCGTGGTGCCGATCCACGGTCACCTGCGCTCCAGCAGGCAGGCGTTCCTGTGGGGATACGGCCACTACCTGATCTTCGCCTCGGCGGCGGCGATCGGCGCCGGTCTGGAGGTGGCGGTCGAGGAGGCGGTCGGCCAGGCGCACATCTCCACACTGGCCGCCTCGGCCGCGGTGACCCTGCCGACGGCGCTCTATCTGCTGAGTGTGTGGGCCCTGCATTCCCGCCATTTCAAGGTGGGCATCAGGCAGCAGTTGGTGCTGCCGGTGACGGCGCTGCTGGTGATCTGCTGCACCTTCCTGGGGCACTGGGCGGTGTTCGCGGCGGGCGTGGGGTCGGCGCTGGCGGTTGCGTTGGGGGAGACGCTGACGGCGCGTACGGACGCGGCGGCGCGCGAGGCGAGGGCGACCGCTCCGGCGGCGTGAGGTCATCGGGGGTGCCGCACGCGGGAGACTGACTTCCATGACAGTTGACGCTCTGACGGACGTCGCCGGGGTGCGCGTGGGGCACGCCTCGCGCACCGGCGACGGTTGGCTCACCGGCACCACGGTCGTGCTCGCCCCTCAGGGCGGGGCGGTCGCCGCCGTGGACGTGCGCGGCGGAGGCCCCGGCACCAAGGAGACCGACGCCCTGGACCCGCGCAACGTGGTGCAGAGGGTCGAGGCGATCGTCCTGACCGGCGGCAGCGCGTACGGGCTCGACGCGGCGTCCGGGGTGATGGCCTGGCTGGAGGAGCACGGGCGCGGGGTGCGCGTCGGGGCGGATCCGGCGCACGTCGTGCCGGTGGTGCCCGCCGCCTGCGTCTTCGATCTGGGCCGGGGCGGCGACTTCCGGGCCAGGCCGGACGCGTCCCTCGGCCGGGCGGCCGTCGAGGCGGCCGCGGCGAGCACGCCGGGCGCGCCGGTACGGGAGGGGTGCGTGGGCGCCGGTACGGGAGCGGCGGTCGGGACGCTGAAGGGCGGGGTCGGCACCGCGAGCACCGTCCTGGACTCGGGGATCACGGTGGCGGCGCTGGTGGTGGCCAACGCGGCGGGCTCGGCGATGGACCCGGAAACGGGGGTGTTGTACGGGGAGTTGTTCCAGGGGCGGTCGGTGAAGCCCCCGGAGGCGAACGTCCACGAGGCCGCACGCCGGCGCCTCGCCGAGGCCGGGGCGAAGAACCCGACTCCCCCGCTCAACACCACGCTCGCCCTGGTCGCCACCGACGCGGACCTGTCCAAGGCGCAGGCGCAGAAGCTGGCCGGCACGGCGCACGACGGCATCGCGCGCGCCGTACGGCCGGTGCACCTGCTCAACGACGGGGACACGGTGTTCACGCTGGCCACGGGGGAGCGCCCGCTCGACGAACACCCGCTCGCGCTGAACGAGGTGCTCGCGGCGGGGGCCGACGTGGTGACGCGGGCGATCGTGCGCGCCGTACGGGCGGCGGAGCCGGTGGCGACACCGGGCGGGGAGTGGCCGTCGTACGAGGAGTTGTACGGGCGGTCGTAGCGCCGCTCGTTCCTCGACTGCTGCGGGCGATTGTCCCGGTTCTGTCACTTGATGGCGTTCGGGGCGGCCGGAGGGAACCCCACCGGCCGCCGATCCCCTCTTTGTTCACGCACTGGAGCGGACCACGCACATCACACAAACCTGGAGCAGCCCGTGACAACGCCGGACATAGCAGCGCGGCGTGCGCTGGGGACCTGTGCCGCCCTGTTGGTCGGCGCACTGACCCTCACCGCCTGCGGCGGCAACGCGAACGCCAAGGACGCCGAGAACGACGGCAAGGGCGGCAAGGGCTCCGCCCAGACCGCCACCGCGGACATCGTCATCTCGGCCAAGGACGGTTCGACCGGCGCGTCGATCAACGCGACCGGCGTGAAGGTCGGCGACGGCCGGCTGACCGAGGTGCGGATGACGGTCGCGGGGACGGGACAGGCCGTACCGGGGGTGATCTCCGGGGACGGCGGTTCCTGGAAGCCGAAGGAGCAGTTGGAGCGCGGGACGAAGTACGAGATCGCGGCGACGGCGAAGGACGCGGACGGCCGGACCACGTCCGCCCGTTCGGCCTTCACCACGGTGAGCAAGGCGAACAGCTTCATCGGGACGTACACGCCGGACAACGGCACCACGGTCGGCGTCGGGATGCCGGTGTCCTTCACGTTCGACAAGGCGATCAGCGACAAGAAGGCCGTCCAGTCGCACATCACGGTCACCTCCAGCAGCGGGCAGGAGGTGGCGGGGCACTGGTTCGGGTCGCAGCGGATCGACTTCCGGCCGCAGGAGTACTGGAAGGCCGGCTCCAAGGTCACGATGAAGATCGACCTGGACGGCGTGAAGGGCGCGAACGGCATCCAGGGGGTGCAGAAGAAGACCGTCACCTTCACCGTCGGGCGGTCGCAGGTCTCCACGGTCGACGTGAACACGCAGACCATGACGGTCGTGCGGGACGGCAAGACGCTCCGGACGGTGCCGATCTCGGCGGGTAGCCCGGAGTTCACGACGTACAACGGGCAGATGGTGATCTCCGAGAAGTACACGCAGATCCGCATGGACAGCAGGACGGTCGACCTCGCCAACGCGTACGACATCCCGGACGTCCCGCACGCGATGCGGCTGACGCAGTCGGGGACCTTCATCCATGGCAACTACTGGTACAACAAGGGCAACCCGCCCTTCGGCCGCCAGGGCACCAGCCACGGCTGCGTCGGCCTGCAGGACGTGCGGGGCGCGCAGGGGGGCACGCCCGCCAAGTGGTTCTACGACAACTCGATGATCGGTGACGTGGTGATCGTCAAGAACTCCCCCGACAAGACGGTGACGCCCGACAACGGCCTCAACGGCTGGAACATGCCGTGGAGCCAGTGGGTGGCCGCAAGCGCCGGCTGACCGGATCAAGCCAAGCCCGACCGGATCAAGTCACGTTCGACCGGCCGAACTTGACGGGGCGAGGGGCCGTGCGGGAACTTTCCGCACGGCCCACGCGTTCTTCTTGGACGTACGTTTTCTCGGTTCCCGGACATGATGTCCGATCGAGGGGCTACGGTATGCACCCACAAGGTGACATGCAGCAACGCCGGGAGAAACCTTGAGCGTTCCGTACGAGACGGCAGCGTACGAACCACCCGAGTCGCCCGAGTCTCCGGAGGAGCACCTCGCGCGGCTCCTCGGCCGCGCCCTGAACAGCTTCGAACTGCCCGACGAGACGCTCCAACAGCTGGACTGCGCGCTCGCGCACGACAGTTCGCTGCACTCCGCGCACCACAGCGCGGGGCTGCACCGGGAGACGTACCGGCACACGTGGCTGCTCGCCGACGGCTCGGCCGTCACCCTGTGGGAGCTGGTACACAACACCGCGCGCGGCAGCGAGCCGCAGCACGAGGTGTACGTCGACGAGGAGGAGCTGCGCGCCGCCACCGCCCGGCTGCCGCTGCCTCCGGACGCCCCCGACTTCGAACTGCCGGTGACGGTCCAGCTGTCACCGGTCCTGCAGCCGCGCCACGCGTACGTGACCGACGATTCCGCGGACCACGCGCGCCGGCTGCTGCGCCGGGCGGAGAACACGGACCGGCCGGGCGGGGACACCGCCGCGCTGCTGGCCACGGCGTTCGCCCACCAGATCACCCAGGCCTTCGGACGCCCCTGCCGGGCCGGCCGCGTCGGGCTGGGCTTCTCGCTCTACGAGCACGCGTTCCTGCTCGGCGACGGACGGGAGATCTCCCTCTGGGAGGTCGAGCACACGGCGACGCCCGACGGCCGGCACATGTGCGAGGTGTACGACACCGAGGACGCGGCACGAGAGGCGATGGAGCGGCGGGCCGCACAGGTCTCCTGAGCGGCAAGCGGCGCCTGCCAGTGCCCCGACAGGCAACGTTTGCCCGTCAAGGAGCGGGGTCCGGTGCGTGCTCTCGGCGTGCCGGGTGCACGTCCTCGTACTGGATGTACTTGGGCTTGTGCCCGGTGCGGCGAGAGGGCGTGCCGGGCGCGGCGACGGGGCGAACGTTGCTTGTCGGGGCACTAGCGGCGGTCGTCCAACTGCCGTACGAGGACCGCGAAGGTGTCCCTCTCCGCCGGGGTGAGCTCGACGGACTCGCGGTGGGGGCCGGTCTGCCGCTGCTCCGGGACGGCGTACAGGGCGGCGGAGCCGGTGTGCCAGACGGTGGCCTCGGCGCGGGCCCGGCGCAGGATGCGGATCAGGCCGACCATCCAGGCGACGGACACCAGGGCGAGAAAGGCGACGCCCGCCAGCTGGAGGATCGAGACGTGCTGAGGCATACGTCCCAGTACACACCACGGTCCGGGACTTTGGTCCCGGACCGTGATGTATCTCGCAGGTGGTGTGAACGACTCACACCGCGTCAAAAGCGCGCAGAGGGGTGGCCGCTCAGACCGCGACCGGCTGCTTCGCCTTCGACGCCGCGGTGGCCGCACCGTCCTGCGCGGCCTCGGCGGCCGTGGTTCCCGGGGCCGGCTTGCGCAGGCCCTTGAGGACGACGACCAGCGTGGTGGTGACGCCCACGCCCACCGCGATGGCGACCAGGTACAGGAACGGGTTGCCGATCAGCGGGACCACGAAGATGCCGCCGTGCGGGGCGCGCAGGGTGGCGCCGAAGGCCATCGACAGGGCGCCGGTGACCGCGCCGCCGACCATCGAGGACGGGATGACGCGCAGCGGGTCCGCCGCGGCGAACGGGATCGCGCCCTCGGAGATGAAGGAGGCGCCCAGGACCCAGGCGGCCTTGCCGTTCTCGCGCTCGGTCGGCGTGAAGAGCTTGCCGCGCACGGTCGTTGCCAGCGCCATGGCCAGCGGCGGGACCATGCCGGCCGCCATCACCGCGGCCATGATCTTCATCGCCGAGTCGCTGGGGCTCGCGACCGCGATACCGGCTGTGGCGAAGGTGTACGCGACCTTGTTGACGGGGCCGCCGAGGTCGAAGCACATCATCAGGCCGAGCAGGGCGCCGAGCAGGACGGCGTTGGAGCCGGTGAGGCCGTTGAGCCAGTCGGTCAGGCCCTTCTGGGCCTCGGCGATGGGCTTGCCGATCACGACGAACATCAGGAATCCGACGATCGCCGCGGAGATCAGCGGGATCACCACCACCGGCATGATGCCGCGCACCGCCGCCGGGATCTTCACCCGCTGGATCGCCAGCACCACGCCACCGGCGATGAGACCGGCCGCCAGACCCCCGAGGAAGCCCGCATTGATGGTCACGGAGATCGCGCCGCCGACGAAGCCGGGCACGAGACCGGGCCGGTCCGCCATGCCGTAGGCGATGTAGCCCGCGAGGACCGGGACCAGGAAGCCGAAGGAGACGACGCCGATCTGGAAGAGCAGCGCGGCCCAGCTGTCGCTCTGGGTCCACACGAAGTGCTCCATGACCGACGGTGCCTTGTTGATCTTGTAGCCGCCGATCGCGAAGCCCAGCGCGATCAGCAGACCGCCCGCGGCGACGAACGGGACCATGTAACTGACGCCGGACATCAGCCACTTGCGCAGCTTGGTGCCGTAGCCCTCGGTGGAGTCGCCGGCGCGCTCGACGGGGGTCGCGCCCGGGGAGCCCGCGGTGACCTCGCCGCGCTGCGCCTTGCCGCGCACCTCGGTGATCAGCTCGCCGGGCCGGTTGATGCCCGCCTTCACACCGACGTCGACGGTCGGCTTGCCGGCGAAGCGGTCCTTGTCCCTCACGGGCACGTCGTGGGCGAAGATCACGCCGTCCGCGGCCGCGATGACCGCCGGGTCGAGCCGGGTGAAGCCGGCCGAGCCCTGCGTCTCGACGACGAGTTCGACGCCCGCCTCGCGGCCGGCGTTCTCCAGGGACTCGGCCGCCATGTAGGTGTGGGCGATGCCGGTCGGACAGGAGGTGACGGCGACGATCCGGAAGGGACGCTCTGCGGCGGCCGCTTCCTCGGCGGTACCCGTGGCGGCGACGGCGGAGGCCGCCGCCGACGCCGCCACGGAGTCTTCGGAGCCGACGGTCGCGGGCTCGGCCGCACCGGCCGCCGCGGGCTCGGCCTCTTCGGCCGCCGCGGGCTCGTCCCCGGCGGCCGCCGCCGCGGGCTCGTCCCCGCGGATCAGCGCCACCGCGGCCGTCGCGTCGTCCACCGACCGCAGCGCGGCGGTGAACTCGGCGTTCATCAGCTGCCGGGCCAGCGACGACAGGATCGTCAGGTGGGCGTCGTCGGCGCCGGCCGGAGCGGCGATCAGGAAGACCAGGTCGGCGGGGCCGTCGGCTGCGCCGAAGTCGATCCCGTCGGCGCTGCGCCCGAAGGCGAGCGTGGGCTCGGTGACGTGCTCGCTGCGGCAGTGCGGGATGCCGATGCCGCCGTCGAGGCCGGTCGGCATCTGTGCCTCGCGGGCGGCCACGTCGGCGAGGAAGCCCTCCAGGTCGGTCACCCGGCCCAGGGTCACCATGCGCTCGGCGAGGGCACGCGCCGCCGCTTCCTTGGTATCGGCGGACAGGTCGAGGTCGACCAGGTCCGCGGTGATCATGTCGCTCATCGCGGGCTCCTTCGCACGCGTATCGCCCGGCACGTGGAGTGGGCGGAAAGGGGGACGGGGGTGCTGTGGGGGGTGACGGGAGTGGTGGAGGCGGGGCCGGGGAAACCCCGCCTCCCCGGGACGGCGGGGCGGCTCAGGTTGCCCCGCGTCCCGTCTGCCGCGGCGAGTAACGGGAAGCCTCGCCGCTTCAGGGCCGGTTGCGTGGTCGTAGCGGTGAAGGCGTTCATGCCACCGGCTCCTTCAGTACGCGGTCCACCGGCACCTGTGCCGTGACCGTCACCGCGGCGGGGTCCAGGTCGCCCGGCTTCGGCATCTCGCTGCCGGGCAGCTGCACGGCGGCCGCGCCGTGCGCGACGGCGGAGGCGAGCGCCTCCGGCCCGCTTCCGCCGGCGATGAGGAACCCGGCGAGCGAGGAGTCGCCGGCGCCCACGTTGCTGCGTACGACGTCGACGCGCGCGCTGCCGAACCAGGCGCCCGCGGCGTCCACGAGCAGCTGTCCGTCGGCGCCCAGGCTCGCGAGAACGGCGCCCGCGCCCATCTCGCGCAGTTCCTCGGCCGCCTTCACCGCGTCGCCCACCGTCGCCAGGGGGCGCCCGACGGCCTCCGCGAGTTCCTCGGCGTTCGGCTTCACCACGTCGGGCCGCTCGCGCAGCGCCGCGAGGAGGGCGGGGCCGGAGGTGTCCAGCGCGATGCGCGTGCCCGCGGCGTGCGCCCGGGCGACCAGGTCGGCGTACCACGACGGAGCGAGTCCGCGCGGCAGGCTTCCGCAGCAGGCGATCCAGGCGGCGTCGCGGGACTGCTCGCGCACGGTCTCCAGGAGCAGTTCCTGCTCGGCCGCGGACAGCTCGGGCCCGGGGGCGTTGATCTTCGTCAGGACCCCGTCCGACTCCGCGAGCGCGATGTTGGAGCGGGTGGCGCCGCCGACCGGTACCGGCGCGACCTCGATGCCCTGCGCGTCGAGCAGGTCGGCGACGAGTGCGCCCGGCGCACCACCCAGGGGCAGGACGGCGACCGTGCGCTGTCCGGCGGCCGCGACGGCGCGCGAGACGTTCACGCCCTTGCCGCCGGGGTCCATGCGCTCGCCGGTGGCGCGGATGACCTCGCCGCGGTCGAGGGACGGCACCTCGTAGGTGCGGTCCAGGGAGGGGTTGGGGGTGACGGTGAGGATCATGCGCGCACTACTTCCGTGCCGCCGCGCTCGATCGCGACGGCGTCTTCGGGGTTCAGCCCGCTGTCGGTGATCAGCAGGTCCACGTCGCTCAGGCCGGCGAAGCGGGCGAAGTGCTCCTGGCCGTGCTTGGCGGAGTCGGCGAGCAGGACCACGCGGCGGGCAGCGGCGACGGCGGCCCGCTTCACCGCGGCCTCGGCGAGGTCGGGGGTGGTCAGACCGTGCTCGGCGGAGAACCCGTTGGCCGCCACGAAGAGGACGTCCGCGCGGATCTCGCCGTACGCGCGCAGCGCCCAGGCGTCCACGGCGGCGCGCGTACGGTGCCGGACGCGCCCGCCGACGAGGTGGAGCTGGATGCCGGGGTGGTCCGCGAGGCGGGCCGCGATCGGCAGGGAGTGCGTGACGACGGTGAGCTCGGCCTCCAGCGGGAGGGCGGCGGCCAGGCCCGCGACCGTCGTACCGGCGTCGAGGATCATCGTGCCCTCGGTGGGCAGCTCCGCGAGGGCCGCCTTGGCGATGCGGCCCTTCTCGTCGGCGGCGGTCGACTCGCGCTCGGCGATGTCCGGCTCGAAGTCGAGCCGGCCGGCCGGGATGGCACCGCCGTGGACGCGGCGGACCAGGCCGGCGCGGTCGAGGGCCTTCAGGTCACGGCGGATCGTCTCCGCCGTGACCTGGAACTCCTCGGCCAGCGACACGACATCCACCCGTCCGCCGTCACGGGCGAGCCGGAGGATCTCCTGCTGCCGCTCCGGTGCGTACATGTCCGTTCGCCTCCGACCGATGCCCGAGCTTGTGGTTTCGGTGGGAGGCTACGCCCGGATTTCCGGAAAGTAAACAGGTTCGGGCTTCCACTCGGACATGAACGGACTTGAGGGGGAGGGTCAGCCCACCAGTTCGGACTTCCGCTTCTCCACCGGAGCCCCGCCCTCGGTCGCGCCCTCCAGGTGCTGGGCCGGGCGCTTGGGAAGGGCGAACATCAGCAGGAAGATGGTGGCCATGACGGCGGCGACCCAGCCGAGGGCGCACTGGAAGGCGTTCACGAACTCGGGGCCCACCTGGGGCGGGGTCAGGTCGTCGTCGATGACGCCGAAGAAGACCACCGAGACCAGGCCGAGGCCGAGGGCGTTGCCCATCTGCTGGACGGTGTTGATGAGGCCGGACGCAGAGCCGGCGTGTTCGTGGGGGACCTCCGAGAGCACCGCGTCCGTGAGCGGGGCGACGATCAGGCCCATGCCGACGCCCATCACGACCAGCGGGAGGGCCATCTGCCAGGAGGCGATCGACATGCCGTACCGCTCGGACTCCCAGATGTAGAGCAGCACGCCCGCGGTCATGAACAGGGCGCCCGCCTGGAGCACCTTGCGTCCGAAGCGCGGGACCAGCTTCTGGACGGACAGACCGGCCGCCGTCGAGACGGCGATCGAGAAGGGCACGCCGGTCAGGCCCGCGTGCAGGGCGCTCCAGCCGAGGCCGATCTGCATGTAGAGCGTCCAGACCAGGAAGAAGACACCGAGCCCGACCCCGAAGACGGTCTGCACCGCGATGCCGGCGGCGAAGCTCTTCACCTTGAACAGCGACAGTTCGATCAGCGGGGAGCCGTCCCGGGTCGCCTTGCGCCGCTCGTACGCCACCAGCGCCGCGAAGACGACGAGCGAGCCGGCCATGGAGAGGTACCCCCACAGCGGCCAGCCCAGCTCACGGCCGCGGGTGAGCGGGTAGAGCAGCATCAGCAGGCCGAGGGTGACGAGGGCGACCCCGACGAGGTCCAGCTTCAGCGCCTTGGGGGCCTTGGACTCGGTGATGAAGCGGGAGCCGAGGACCAGGCCCACGATGCCGACCGGCAGGTTGATCAGGAATATGGGCCGCCACTCGAGGCCGAAGAGGTTCCACTGCGTGAGCAGTGCGCCGAGCAGCGGGCCGGAGACCGCGCCCAGGCCGACGATCGCGCCGAAGAGCCCGAAGACCTTGCCGCGCTCGTGCGCCGGGAAGGTGGCGTGCACGATCGACAACACCTGCGGCACCATCAGCGCCGCCATCGCGCCCTGGAGGATGCGGGAGGCGACCAGCATCTCCGGGTTCGCCGCGAGGCCGCAGAGCGCGGAGGCCAGGGTGAAGCCGCCGATGCCCACGAGGAACAGGCGCTTGCGGCCGTGGATGTCACCGAGCCGGCCGCCCGTGATCAGGCCCGCGGCGAAGGCGAGGGCGTAGCCGGCGGTGATCCACTGGATCTGGCTGAAGGACGCGCCGGCGTCCCGCTTGATCGACGGGATCGCGATGTTCACGATCGTGACGTCGACGAGGTCCATGAAAGCCGCGGTCATCACGATCGCCAGGGCGAACCAGCGCCGGCGGTCGCCCGTGGTGCCCGTTGCGCCCCTGCCGTCGGTGGTGCGGGTGGTGTCGGTTGAGGTCATGGGTCGAAGTTAAGTCCGCAGTAGGTCTGATCGTGACCTACTTGTGCGCGATTCTCACTCTCATGACAACGGACACTCCGGCTCGACTCCTCCAGCTACTGTCCCTGCTCCAGACGCCCCGTGAATGGCCCGGCGGTGAGCTCGCCGACCGGCTCGGGGTGTCCCGTCGTACCGTGCGGCGGGACATCGACCGGCTGCGGGAGCTCGGTTATCCCGTGCAGGCGTCCATGGGGGCCGACGGGGGGTACCGGCTGGTGGCCGGCAAGGCGATGCCGCCGCTCGTGCTCGACGACGAGGAGGCGGTGGCGATCGCGGTCGGGCTGCGTGCGGGGGCCGGGCACGCGCTGGAGGGCGTGGACGAGGCGTCGGTGCGGGCGCTGGCCAAGCTGGAACAGGTGCTGCCGTCCCGGCTGCGGCACCGGGTGACCACGCTGCAGGCCGCGACCACGCCGCTGACCAGTGGGGACGGGGCGAGTATCGCGCCCGAGACACTGACCGTCATGGCGGCGACGGTGGCCGGGCAGGAGCGGTTGCGGTTCGCCTACCGGGCCGGGGACGGGAGTACGTCACGGCGCCTGACCGAGCCGTATCGGCTGGTGTCGACCGGGCGTCGCTGGTATCTCGTCGCGTACGACCTCGATCGTGCGGACTGGCGGACGTTCCGCGTCGACCGGGTGAGCGAGCCGTTCGCCACCGGGGCACGGTTCGCTCCGCGGGAGGTGCCGGAGGGGGATGCGGCGGAGTATCTGCGGCGGTCGATTCGGCGGCCTCAGGAGGCGCCCGAGGCCGAGTACGACTTCGATGTCACCTTTCGGGCGCCGGTGGAGGTGGTCACGGCGCGGCTGTGGGGGGCGTGGGGGCGGCCCGAGCCCGTGGAGGGGGACGAGGGGGCCTGTCGGCTACGGGGGCGGACGGGGGGCCCGGTGGAGTGGGTGGCGGTTCGGCTGGCTGTGGTGGGGTGCGAGTTCTCGGTACGGGGGCCTGTGGAGTTGGTGGAGTGCGTACGGGAGTTGGGGGGTCGGTTGAGCCGTGCGGGAGGCGTGTCGTCGTGAGGGGCTTGAGTGGGCGGGGTGTTGGGGCGTCCGGGGTCGGGGCTGGGCGGGAGTGGGCCGCGCAGCTCGGCGCCGACGGGGCGCCGCCCGCGCCCTCCGCGTACCGGTGGGCCGGGGCGTGACAGAATCTGGGGTTTGGTGGGTCACCCCGGGGTTCAGGTACGGGGTGGCCCACCTGTGTTGTGTGTGGGGTGGGATGTGTTGCGTGTGGGTGGGAAAAGAGCCGGGCCCCGGCGCCCGGGGGGAAGGGCGCCGGAGCCCGGCTGGGGGAAGTCCCGGCGCCGGGGGGGGTGCGTCGGGACTTGGATCAGGGGCCCGGGGGGGGTGTCCCGGGGGCGAACGGCTGCCGTCGGTCGCGCGGCCGTTCGCGGGTCGAACTGCCGTGTCGTGGATTCTTGTTCCCGGACACGGGGGTTTGAAGCGGCGTTACATCGCCATGTTTGCGCGGGCTTTAGCCACCCGGCGTACGCCATCGGCGCGCACCGGCACCTTTGGCCTCAGGGTGTTCCTTCAGTGCTGAGCCGGCGCCCGACAGTCGGCGCCGGCCCATGGCACACGGCTCACGCCGCCGCGTCGAACCCGGTGTCGCGGGCCAGCTTCTTGAGCTCCAGCAGGGCGTGCTTCTCGATCTGGCGGATGCGCTCACGGGTGAGGCCGTGCTCCTTGCCGACCTCGGTCAGCGTGCGCTCACGGCCGTCCTCGATGCCGTACCGCATCTTGATGATGGAGGCCGTGCGCTGGTCGAGGCGGCCGATGAGGTCGTCGAGTTCCTCGCTGCGCAGCAACGTCAGCACCGACTGCTCCGGTGACACCGCCGAGGTGTCCTCCAGGAGGTCGCCGAACTGGGTCTCACCCTCGTCGTCGACCGACATGTTCAGCGAGACCGGGTCACGGGCCCAGTCGAGCACGTCGATCACGCGCTCCGGCGTGGAGCCGAGCTCCGCGGCGATCTCCGCGGGCTCCGGGTCGCGGCCGTTCTCCCGGTTGAACTCACGCTGCACGCGCCGGATCCGGCCAAGCTCCTCCACCAGGTGGACGGGCAGGCGGATCGTGCGGGACTGGTCGGCTATCGACCGGGTGATCGCCTGGCGGATCCACCAGGTCGCGTACGTCGAGAACTTGAAGCCCTTGCGGTAGTCGAACTTCTCGACCGCGCGGACCAGGCCGGCGTTGCCCTCCTGGATCAGGTCGAGCAGGGGCAGGCCGCTGCGGGGGTAGCGGCGCGCCACGGCCACGACCAGGCGGAGGTTGGAGCGGATGAAGACGTCCTTGGCCCGCTCTCCCTCGTCGACCAGGACCTCGAGCTCCTCACGGGTGGCGTCCGTCTTGGACTCCTCGTACCCGTCGAGGAGCTGCCGCGCGAACACGCCCGCTTCGACGGTCTGCGACAGCTCGACCTCCTTGGCGGCGTCGAGCAGCGGTGTGCGCGCGATCTCGTCGAGGTACATGCCGACCAAGTCGCGGTCGGCGATCTCGCCGGCGTGGGCGCGAACACTGCTTGCCGAGTCGGCCGTCTCGCCGGTGGCGGACTGACGACGGGCGACGGCACGGGTTGCCATGCGTGCTCCCTTGCGATGAGTGGGTCAGCGGGGGTCCTTCGGACACCGGACACACTGTCTTTGTCTTCGGCGCTCGGAGCGCTCTCTGTCTCCTGAACGCTCCGGACTCTTGTCGAGTGCCCTGCATCCGATGGAAACAACGACTGGAATCAGGACAGAATTCCCACCAGCACCGCGTTTTTTCTGATCATGCAGTACCCTGTGCGGCCACACGAGGAGGATCGATGCCGTCCGAACGCACAGAGGTGCAGGTCAGGCCGGGAGTCGAGGCGGACCTCGAAGCCCTCACGGACCTCTACAACCACTACGTACGTGAGACGCCCATCACATTCGATACCGCGGTCTTCAGTGCGGAAGAGCGCCATCCTTGGCTGCTCTCCCACCCTGAAGACGGGCCGCACCGGCTGATGGTTGCCGTGGACACGGACTCACAGGAGATTCTCGGCTACGCCACATCCAGCGCTTACCGACCGAAGGCCGCCTACTCGACCTCCGTGGAGGTGACGGTCTACGTCGCCCCGCACGCCGGCCGCCGCGGCATCGGCACGCTGTTGTACAAGGAGCTCTTCGAGGCGCTCTCCGGCGAGGACCTGCACCGCGCCTACGCGGGCATCGCGCAGCCGAACGAGGGTTCCGCCCGGCTGCACGAGCGCTTCGGCTTCCGGCACGTCGGCACGTACCGCGAGGTGGGCCGCAAGTTCGGCCGCTACTGGGACGTCGCCTGGTACGAGAAGGAGCTGTGACCCGGCGACGGGGTCAGCCGTCTCAGCCGAACTGCACCGACCGCTTCGCCATGCCCATCCAGAAGCCGTCGATCACCGACTTCTGTGCCTCCAGCTCACCGCCGGCCTCGGCCGCGCCCATGGTCACGAACAGCGGGGCGAAGTGCTCGGTACGCGGGTGGGCGTAGCGGCCGGCCGGGGCCTTGTCGAGGAAGTCCAGCAGGCCGTCCCAGTCGCGGGCCTCCAGTGCCCGGCGACCCCAGTCGTCGAACTCCGAGGACCATGTCGGCACTCCGGGGCCGGTGTGGCGCAGGGCGGCGAGGTTGTGGGTGAAGAAGCCGGAGCCGACGATCAGCACACCCTCGTCGCGCAGGGGCGCGAGCTTGCGGCCGATCTCCATCAGCTTCACCGGATCGAGGGTCGGCATGGAGACCTGGAGCACCGGGACGTCGGCCTCGGGGAACATCTCCACCAGCGGGACGTAGGCACCGTGGTCGAGGCCGCGGTCGGGGATGTCCTGCACGGGGATGCCGGGGGCGCGCAGCAGCTTGCGTACGGATTCTGCCAGTTGGGGTGCGCCGGGGGCGTCGTAGCGGACCCGGTAGTAGTGCTCGGGGAAGCCCCAGAAGTCGTAGACGAGGGGGACCGGCTGGACGGCGCCGAGGGCCAGGGGGGCCTCCTCCCAGTGGGCGGAGACCATGAGGATCGCCTTCGGCCGCGGCAGGTCGGCGGACCAGGCGGCGAGCTGGCCGGGCCAGATCGGGTCGTCCGCCAGCGGCGGCGCGCCGTGGCTCAGATACAGGGCGGGCATGCGTTCCTGGGTGGCGGCGGACATGACGGCGACTCCTTCCGGAGGATCGGCTGCTTGGAGCATCAGATACTTGGAACATCAGTTGCTTGAAACCTAAAGCTTTACCTCATGCACAATACAGCCAGTTTGTTCAAGTTTCAAGGACACAGCGCTACAGTGGGATACATGAACACGGCATCCGCATCCGCTGAAGAGCCGCAGTGGCTCACCGCCGAGGAGCAACTCGTCTGGCGCTCCTACCTGCACGCCACCACCCTCCTCGAGGACCATCTCGACCGCCAGCTCCAGCGTGACGCGAGCATGCCGCACATCTACTACGGCCTCCTCGTGGGGCTCGCCGAGGCCCCGCGGCGGCGGCTGCGCATGACCGAGCTGGCGATGAAGTCGAAGATCACCCGCTCCCGGCTCTCCCACGCGATCGCCCGCCTGGAGAAGAACGGCTGGGTGCGGCGCGAGGACTGCCCCTCCGACAAGCGCGGCCAGTTCGCGGTGCTGACGGACGCCGGCCTCGAGGTGTTGCGGCGGACCGCGCCGGGCCATGTGACGGCCGTACGCCAGGCGCTGTTCGACCGGCTCACCCCGGAACAGCAGAAGTCCCTCGGCGAGATCATGCAGATCGTCGCCGAGGGACTCCAGCCGAACGAAGCGGGTGCGGACCTGCCCTGGCTGCGCTGAGCCGCTCACTCAGCGCGCCGGGGCAGGTCCTGGATTCGTTCGTACGGAGCGTCCCCTCCCCGTACGAACGAAGGGCCCGAAGGGATACGACGGGGCGGTCGCCGTCAGTGGACGACGACCGGCACCGCCAGCTCGTCCTCGACGCCCTCTCCGGAGCCCGTCACCGTGGCGGTGTCCGGGCGGCCGGCGTTGACGAAGACCACGACGATCACGGCGGCGAGCACCAGCATGCCGACGGCGAACCAGATCGCGTTGGTGTAGCCGTGCACCATGCCCTGCAGCTGGACCAGCTGCTGCTGGGACTTGGACGTGGCGCCCCCGATGTGGTCCGTGATGTACGACGTCGTCGCCGAGGCGGCGATCGTGTTCAGCAGGGCCGTGCCGATCGCGCCGCCCACTTGCTGCGAGGTGTTGACCATCGCGGAGGCGACACCGGCGTCCCGGGGCTCGACGCCCAGGGTGGCCAGGGACATGGCCGGCATGAACGCCGTACCCATACCGAGGCCGAGCAGCAGCATCGACGGCAGAACGGTCGAGGCGTACGACGAGCCGATCTCCAGCTGGGTCAGCAGGAACATGCCGCCCGCGGCGACCAGGAACCCCGGGCCCATCAGCAGCCGGGCGGGGACCCGGGTCATCAGGCGCGTGCCGATCTGGGTCGAGCCGACCATCATGCCGACGATCATCGGCATGAAGGCGAAGCCGGTCTTGATCGGCGAGTAGCCCTTCACGATCTGCAGGTAGTAGGTCAGGAACAGGAAGGTGCCGAACATCGCGATGATGGCGATGCCGAGCGAGAGGTAGATGCCGCCGCGGTTGCGGTCGGTGACCACGCGCAGGGGCAGCAGCGGGGCCTTGACCTTCGCCTCGGTGACGACGAAGGCGATGAGCAGCACCGCGGAGGCGACGAACAGGCCGACCGTCATGGAGTCGCCCCAGCCGTCCGACTCGGCGCGGGTGAAGCCGTACACCAGGGAGACCAGGCCGAGGGTGGACAGGACCACGCCCGGGATGTCGAGCGGGGAGCGGTTGCGGCCACCCTCCGGCTCACGGATGACGAAGTACGCGCCGGCCGCCGCGGCGATCGCGAACGGGATGTTGACGAAGAACGTCCAGCGCCAGTCCATGTACTCGGTCAGCACACCGCCGAGGATGAAGCCGACGGCGCCGCCGCCACCCGCGATCGCGCCGTAGATGCCGAACGCCTTGGCGCGCTCCTTGGCGTCCGTGAACATCACGGCGAGCAGGGAGAGCGCGGCGGGCGCGAGGATCGCGCCGAAGACGCCCTGGAGGGCGCGGGCACCGAACATCATCGCCTCGTTGGTGGCCGCGCCACCCAGCGCGGAGGCCGCGGCGAAGCCGACCAGGCCGACGACGAAGGCGTTCTTACGGCCCCACAGGTCGGCGATGCGGCCGCCGAAGAGGAGGAGTCCGCCGAAGGCGAGGGCGTAGGCCGTGACGACCCACTGCCGGTTGCCGTCGGATATGCCCAGGTCCTGCTGGGCGGAGGGCAGGGCGATGTTCACGATGGTCGCGTCGAGGACGACCATCAGCTGGGCGAGCGCGATGAAGACGAGCGCTTTCCAGCGGTTGGCGTCACCGCTTGCGGCGGCGGCGCCGGGAGCCTTTGCGGCTGTTTCAGACATGGGGGTACCCACTTCGGGACTTCGTGACGGACAAAGACGTCGCGAGGACGTCGTCAAGGGACGACTCGGCGACCGTGGCGGCCGTGAGCTGTGTGTCGTGTGCTGTGCGTGGTGAGCTGTGTGTCGTGAGCTGTGCGTGGTGAGCTGTGTGTCGTGAGCTGTGTGTGGTGACTCGGGTGATGCGCTGAACTAATCGGTCAGGCCTGGCGCAGGTCCTCCATGGTCACGGCCGTGCCCGGCAGGGTGGAGCGGGCCGGGGCCCGCAGTCCGTCCAGGAACAGCTGAAGGTGGCGGTGCAGGAAACGGTCGACGTTGAGGCAGGCCGTACCGGCCGGCGGCCGGCTGAGCTGGGCCACGGTGACCAGCACGTCACCGACGTCGACGTCGGAACGGAGCTGTCCGGCCGCCTGGGCGCGGCCCATGACCTCCTGGATGATCCGCTCGACCCGCTCGCGCGCGGCGACCAGGTCGGCGTGATTCTCGTTGAAGGCGCTGGAGAGCATCGGGCACAGTGCGCTGATCCGCTCGTCGGCGGCCACGTGCACGAACTGCTCCAGCGCCGCGAAGGCGTCGCCGTTCTCGGCGAGGGCGATCTCGGCGGCCCGCACGGTGCGGTCCATGACCGAGCAGACGACCTCGCGCACCAGTGCGTCGCGGTCCGGGAAGTTGCGGTACACCGTGGCGTTGCCGACGCCGGCCCGGCGGGCGATGTCATCGAGCGGCACCTCGGGGCCGAGCTCGGTGAACATCTCCCGGGCGGCGGCGACGATCCGCTCCCGGTTGCGCAGGGCGTCGGCGCGCGGCCGGGATGCCTTGCGCTGCTCGGGGGGCGCGGTCTGCACGGCGTACTCCTCGGTGATGGGGCTGGCGATCCGGGGAGCGGATCCCCGTTTCACTCGGACACAGGGCTAAACGGGGAATCGGTCCCCGGAATTTCCCGTACCGGCAGTCAATTCATGTGACCTGGGCCACATTGCGCTGGGACGGTGCCCCACGATCGGCCCTCTCCAACGCGCGCCCCCGACCACCCCGACACAGGGTGATCAAGAGGGCGCAGCCGGTGACCGGTGCGGCTGCCCGGAGCGGAAGGGCCGACGCATGCAGCCGCAGCCGACCAGCCGTCGGATACGCCCGCGCCGCGTGGCCGCCCTCGCGTCCGTGACCGCCCTGACCCTCGCGGTCAGCACCTCGGCCGGTTCCGGACGCCTCGCCCCGAGCGCCACGACGGCCGGCGCGGGCCCGGTCGCGGTGTCCCGCTCCGCGGCCCTCGGCGCCTGCATGATCAGCGGCAGTCCGGTCGTCCAGATGTCGGAGGGCATCCCGACCCCGACCGGCTACTCCCGCGCAACCGGCGTCGTCCGCGCGCTGACCGTGATGGTCGACTTCTCCGACGCGCCAGGGCAGGGCAACGCGCTCGACCGCTTCAACGAGTTCTTCCCGCAGACCCAGGAGTGGTTCCGCACGAGTTCGTACGGCCGTCTCGACTACCGTCCCGAGGCCCCGGTCCGCGACTGGCTGCGCATGCCCAAGCCGTTTCGCGCGTACGGCATAGAGCGCGGCGCACCCTTCGACCCCGGCTACCGCACCCTCGTCCAGGACATCGTGGCCGCCGCCGACCCGACGGTCGACTTCCGGGCGTACGACCTGCTGAACGTGCTGATCACGCCGAACGCGGGGCCGTCCGCACTCGACACGGTCCTGTCGGTGACCTTCGCGGGCAACACGGAGGCGCCGATCGCCGACGGCGTTCCCGTGTCGAACGCCTCCTTCGTCTACTCCCGCCAGGACGACGGCTCCGGTTCCTACGCGCAGACCGGCTACCGCGTCCTGCCGCACGAGAACGGCCATGTCTTCGGGCTGCCCGACCTGTACACCCAGGAGGGCGGGGGCGCGGTCGGGCACTGGGACATCATGAGCGAGGACTGGGGGGCCAACAACGATCTGCTCGGCTGGCACAAGTGGAAGCTGGGCTGGCTGGACGCCACGCAGATCGGCTGTGCGGCGTTGCCCGGGACGACGCAGTACACGCTGACGCCGCTGGCCCGCGCCGGTGGTCCGAAGCTTGTGTTCGTGCCCGTCAACCGGCGTACGGGGTATGCCGTCGAGTTGCGCACCCAGGAGGGCAACGACCAGGCGGTGTGCCGGCCGGGTGTGCTGATCTACCGCGTCGACGCGGAGATCGACACCGGGATGGGACCGGTCACCGTGTACGACTCCCAGCGCGACACCGGCGGCTGCACCCACAGCCCCAACGTGCACGCCGAGCTCTCCGACGCTCCTTTCGCCCCGGGTGAGAGCTTCGTCGACTCCAGGCGCGGGATCCGCATCTCCGTGGCGGCGGCGGACCTGGCGGGGAACCACAGGGTGCTGGTCACACGCCGGTGAGGGGGCTGCGGGCGGGGGGTGCCGTGTTGTCTGTTGCCGCCAGTGGTCCGTTGCCGCCAGTTGTCTGGTGCCGCCAGGTGTCTGTTGCCGCCAGGTGTCTGTTGGCCGCCAGTGGTCTGGTGCCCAGCGCCACCCGTGCTGCTTTCGTCGTCGGGTGCCGGTGAACCCAGCGGACTCCTTCGCCGCCGGCGGCTGCCGGGGCGGGGGTGGCTTCGGATTACCGTAGGCATGCTTGCCGGGGATGCCGTAGCGGAGAGTCGATGCCTGCGAAGTCGAGCGTGGAGAGTGTGCCGGACGCCGTGCCGCCGGGCGAGGCGGTCGCGCCGTTGTTGCGTGGGGTCACTGTGTTGCGGGAGTTGACCGAGGCCGGGGGCGCGGTGAGTCTGAGCGGGCTGGAGCGGGCCACCGGGCTCGCGCGGTCCACGGTGGACCGGATCACGGCGACCCTCGCGCGGATGGGATATGTGCGGCTCGACGGGCGGGACGCCGTCCTCGCGCCCCGCGTGATGGAACTGGGCAACGCCTACCTCGCTGCCCTGCGCCTCCCCGCGCTGTTGGACGAGCGCGCGGACGCCCTCGCCGACGAGCTCGACGAGTCGGTGTCGCTGGCGGTCGCCGACCGGGACGGGATCCGGTTCATCCATCAGGCGACCCGCCGCCGCGCGATGTCCCTCAGCTTTCGTATCGGCGACCTGCTTCCCGTCGAACGCACCGCCCCCGGCCCCCTGTTCGCCACGGAGTGGACGGCCACCGACTGGCAGCACTGGCGCGAGCGCCGGGCGGCGGACCCGCAGGACCGCGGTTTTCCCGCCGTACCGCCGAGGGAACGGCCGTCCGCGGACGAGGAGTTCGAGCGAGCCGTGGCCCAGGCCGAGAAAGATCGCTTCGCGCTGGACGATCAGCTGATCGAGCCGGGCCTGGTGGCGGTCTCCGTCCCCGTACGGGACCCGCACACGGCCCGGATCGCCTGCGTGGCCAGCGTCGTCAGTCACACCAGCCGTCACACGGCGGCGGAGCTGCGCGACACGCTTCTGCCTCGGCTGCGGGCGGCGGTGGCAACCATGGAGGACGACCTGCGTGAGGCACCCGACCCCCGGCCCGGGCCGGGCCCGTCAGGCCTCGCGACCTGGACCGGCGCCTCCAAGCTGGAGCTCGGCCGCGAGTTCGTCGAGTCCCTCGCCCGCGGGCTGACCGTCCTGACGGCCTTCGGCGCGGGCCGGTCCGAGCTGACGCTCACGGACGTGGCGAAGGCCACGGGGCTGGCCCGGGCGACGGCACGCCGGGCGCTGATCACGTACGAGCACCTGGGCCTGGTCACCCGGCCGACCGACCGCGCGTTCACCCTCACGCCCCGGGTCCTGTCCTTGGGCTTCCCACCTCTGTCCCGCACCTCCCTCCCCCACATCGCCAACCCGCACATGCTCGAACTGGCGGAACGGGTCCAGGAGTCGACGTCGCTGGCCGTGCTGGTGCCGGGCGGAACGGGCAGTGCTGGTGGTGCCCGTGGTACGGGTGGGATGGGCCCGGAGCCAGTCCCTCGTGGTACGGGTGGGACCGGCCCGGGGCCAGTCACTCGTCGTACGGGTGGGACCGGCCCGGGGCCAGTCACTCGTCGTACGGGTGGGACCGGCCCGGGGCCGGAGATCCAGTACACGGCGAGGGCGGCCACCAGCCGCGTGATGACCGTGCACATCACCCTCGGCACGCGTCTGCCCGCGTACGCCACGTCACTGGGCCGAGTCCTGCTGGCGGACCTGCCGACCGCTGAACGCGACCTGGGCCCCCTGCACCCCCTGACCTCCCGCACGGTGACGGATCCCACGGCCCTCACCCGCGCCCTGGAGGAGGTGCGGGCCCAGGGATACGCCCTGGTCGACGAGGAGTTGGAGGAGGGCCTGCGCTCGATCGCGGTTCCGGTTCGCGACCGCACGGGCCGGGTGGTGGCCGCCCTCAACACGGCGATGCACCCAGCCCGCCGCACCCTCGACGAGTGCCTCCACACCCTCCTGCCCGAACTGACCGCGACGGCCGGCCGCATCGAGTCCGACCTCCACGTGGCCCAGCGCTTCACCCACGTCGCGCTGTCCTGAGCGAGACCGACGGCACGCCTCGGGCGCGTGGGCCGGCGGCTGTCCTCTCTCCGGCACCCGCAGCTACGTGGGCACCGGCACGACCCTCGCATCCCCGTCCCCCACCTGGCTCCTCACCGACATCCCGGTCGGCAGAGGAGCAGCGGGGACAGTAGCGGTATCACTGGCGGACCCGCCCGATGACCAAGTCGGCCACCCCTCGAGTCGCCCTCCGACACCCTCCGGACCCTGCCCACCAGCCCCCGGAGGGCACCCCACCAATGACCCGCACCCGCCCGACCCCTGATCCGGTACGCTGTGGACCGAGCGCCCCAGGGCGCCCAAGCACAAGCCCCGCCTTCGTAGCTCAGGGGATAGAGCACCGCTCTCCTAAAGCGGGTGTCGCAGGTTCGAATCCTGCCGGGGGCACAGACTTAAGGGCCAGCTCAGGAGGGGTTTCCTCCCAGGCTGGCCCTTCGTCGTGTTCGGGGCGTGCCACACGCGTGCCACTAATGCCACGCGGATGCCACATCCCCTAGTCGGGGGCTGCCTCTCCCCCGCCCTCGCGGATCATGGCTCCGAGGCGGTCAGCGATGGCCCGGTCACGGTCGCTGGTCATGTGCTGATAGATCAGCGCGGCGCGCGAGCTGCTGTGGCCCATGCGGGTCATCAGCTCACGGGTGCTGGCGCCGGCGGTCGAGGCCAGGGTGTTGCCTGTGTGGCGGAGATCGTGGAAGTGCAGCTCTGCCGTGACGCCCGCCGCCTTCCTTGCCGTCACCCAGTCGTCGCGGAAGTTGCTCCGCCGGAGGTGGCCACCCCGTGGGCCGACGAAGACGTGTCCGTCGCGGCCAGGAGCGGCGAACTGTTCGAGGTGGCGCGTCACGTCGTCGAGCAGCTCGGCGGGGAACGAGATGGCACGTACCCCAGCAGCGGACTTCGGCGCTTTGTCGAAGAGACGGCCGTCCTGCAACTCGGCCTGAGAACGACGGACACTGACGGTCAGTCCCTCCAAGTCGATGTCCCGACGGCGGAGGGCGGCGAGTTCACCGAAGCGCAGAGTGGTGAACGCGGCCAGGAGGACGAGCAGCCGGTAGCGCGGCGCAATGGCGTCGGCGACGGCGAAGACCTCGGCGACTGACAGGACCGGCCGCTCGGGCACGTCGTAGCGATCGGCGCCCTTGATGCGGCACGGGTTGCGCCGGATCAGTTCGTCGTCCACGGCCGTGTTCATCAGGGCCCGCAACAGTTGGTACGCCTTGACCACCGTCGGCTCGCCGATGCCGGCCGCGAGGAGCTTTCCCCGCCAGCTCCGCACACGAGCCGTCGTCACGTCAGCCATGGTCCCGGCACCGAAGGTGGGAAGGATGTGCAGCCGCATGACGGACTCAGACCGCTCACGGGTGCGGTCGGCAAGATTCCGGTCCCGCAGCCATGCCGTGGCGTACTCCGCGAAGTTCACCGCCCCGGCGTCCGGGTCCGACCACTGGCCGCGCGTGATGTCGGCCTCGATCTGGGCGAGGGCGACTTGGGCGTCGCTCTTGGTCGGATAGGTCTTCTCGGCCGGACGAAGTAGCCCCGTCTCGGGGTCGCGGTAGCGGACCTGCCAGCGGCCGGACTTGAGCTGTCGGACCGACCCGAAGCTTCTGCGCTGCCCCTTCTTGTTGGCCATCAGGCAGCCCTTCGCAGCGAGGCTCGCCGGTGGCCGATCGGCTGCACGGTGTTGGCGTCGATGAATGCGCTCAGCTCACGCTCCGGGATGCGGACGTGGCGGCCGACCTTGACGAATGCGATGCGTCGTTCGGCGATCAGACGGCGCGGGAAGCGTTCCGTAGTGCCGAGAAGTTCGGCCACCTGCGCCACGGTGAGGTAGCGGTCAGCCACGGGTGGGTTCTCCTTCCGTTCCGGGGGCGGGTTCGAGGGATGCGGCGAGCCAGGCTTCGGCGTCGGAGAGGCCGGTACCGGCGAAGACCCAGTGCGCGAGGACGTATGTCGTCTCGGGAGTGGGTTCGCTTGCTGCTGCCTGGGCTCGTCGCCATTCGGCGCGGGCGTCGCGGAGTGCGCCGAGGGTGGTGGAGTAGCGGCGGGACTTGGTGGAGAAGTGGCCGCGGAAGCCGAGCATGTGGGCCCAGGCCCGTAGGCGAAGGTGTTCGAGGTCCTTGCGCGCGCCGAGAGCCCAGGCGGTTCGGATGAGGCGGCGGGCGTGCTCGCTGATGTCGAGCTGGGCGAGTTCGGCGACGAACTTCAGCGGGCGGTCCAGAGCTCCCGTCGCAGTTTCCGCGCCCTTGGTGGCGTACTTGGCGATGTAGGCGGCGACCGCGCGTTCGGTGAGCTCCTGGCCGTCGTTGAAGTCGGCCGAGCGGATGGTGCGGACGTCGAGTTGGCGGCCGAAGGCGAAGCTGTGGGCGCGGCCGTCGATGGTCGGGCCGTCTACGCGGACCTTGGACGCGGCAGCCCCGATGGCGTCGGTCAGCAGCTCGGCGGTGGCCCAGGCAGGGGGCGGAGTCTCGCCGCCGCTGGGACCATCGAGGCGTATGACGGCGTGGAAGTGGACCGCGCCGCGCTTTTGGTACTCAGCGACCTTGGCGAACGAGACGCGGGCATGGTCGCGGAGCTCCCGCTGTGACAGACCAGCGCGCTTGCCGACCTCCCGGCGCAGGTACGTCGAGAAGCGTCGCCAGAGGGGACCGGCGTGCGCGTTCCAGAGGACGGCGGCTTCGTAGTCGTAGGTGTCCGGGTCGAGCGGGGTGCCGAGTTGCTCGTCCTCCTGGTCGTGCCGGATTCCGCAGCGGCAGGGGCGGCCGTCGGTGCGGCGGTTGTGAACCGGGCCGAAGCCGGGGGCGGTGAAGGTGGCGAAGACCCGAGGGTGGGTGGCGATGTCTTCCGGGGTGCCTTTGCCGCCGCGCAATCCGGCGGTGATCAGTTGGAAGGTGTCGCGGCGGTAGACCTCGGAGCAGGCCGGGCAGCGGGTCGTGCGGCGGTTGTTGCAGCGGACGAGGAGTTGGCCGGCCGGGAGGTCGCCCGAGTCGAGGCGGTGGAGGATGCGGCCGATTTCGCCGGTGGCGGTGTCGACGTCGTATTCGGTGCGGTGGCCGTCGAGGCGGATCGGGTGGGTGCAGCCGCCGAGTCCGGAGAGCTGGCGGAGGATACCGGGCAGGGTGCCGCCTGCGGCGAGGTTGCTGAGTTCCGGGAGTGGGGGCGGGGTGGCGCGGGTGAAGATGGCGGTTCTCCTTCTGACGGGCACTTCGGGAGGAGTGGGCCGCCGGGGCGGCGAGTACGTGGCGGTGTCGCGCCGCCCCGGAGGTCTGGCCGCAGGTCAGCGGCGGTGGTGTTCGCGGAGCAGGGAGCGAAGGACCACGGCGGCGACGGCGACCGAGATGGCCGTGACGGCGACGGCGGCCAGGAGCGCGGTGAGGACGACTCCGCCGACGAGGACGGCCGCGACGGTCTTCTGATCGATGGAGACGGATGGGAGCGAGCGCCGGACCGGGACAGGGGCCGGGTCGGTCGGTGCGTGGCTGTGCGCGGGCGGCGGGGTGGGGTTGTCCGGGTACTTGGGCAGGAACACGGCGAACTCCTTATCTACTCGTCTAGTCGTGTGAGCCGTTTACGACGTCCACGCCGGATCGCGTGCCGGACTCGATGGCGGGGGCGAGGAAGGTGCGCGAGAGCCAGAAGCCGAAGAGGGTGATCAGGACGACGATCCAGACGCGGACGCCGAGGAACTTGACCGCCGCCCAGGCGAAGAAGCCGAGGACGACGACGAGCGGAAGGCTGACGGTCACGGGGTACGGGGTCCTTTCAGCGGATGGGGCAGCGGTGGGTGCGGGCGGCCAGCTCGGCGGCGGCGCGACTGTCGTAGTCGACGGAGAAGTTGCAGCGCGGAGCGGTGCAGGCGGCGGTGTGCTTCTCGCGGCCGCGGTGGTCGTAGGCGGTGCCGACCTGCACGGGACCGATGCGGGTGACGTTGCGGAAGCGGCGGTTGGCGGTCATCAGAGCTCCCTTTAGAGGTGGGCGGCGATGGCTTCGGCCATGGGCGCCGGGACGCCGAGGCGGGCGCGCAGTGTGGTGACGTCCATGGGGGTGCCGGTTCGGGTGTGGTGTTCGGCGGCGACCTTGCGGGCGTGGTCGATGAGGGCTGCTGGGACCGGGACGGCGGGGCGCTCCGGCGGGGCCTCGATGGCGGGTGGTGCCGGGGTGGGCGGCTCGGGTTCGGTTTCGGGCTCGTCCTCCTGGTCCTCGATGACCTCGGCGTCGTCAACCGCCGTGGGCGCGGAGTGGGCGAGGAGCGTTCCGCCGAGGAAGGCGACGGCGGGCCAGCCCGCGACGAGGATGCGCAGCCAGGCCGGGACGTCGCCGAGGTCGAGCAGGCCGGCCGTGGCGACGTTCGCGCCCAGGGATGCGGCGAGCGCGATGACGAACCAGCACCAGGCCGCACCCTTGGCCGAGCCGGAGCGCAGTCGACGCCAGGCGGCGACGAGCAGCAGGTCGACGGAGACGGGATAGGCCCAGGCCTTCCAGCCGTCCTGTCCGGCCGCCACGGCGACGTCGTGAATGTGCGCGAAGGACAGCGCGGCAGCGATGAGCGCCTGGACGAGCACCGCGTCGATACGGGCCAGTTGGGCGCACATGAGGGCGTCTCCCTTCTGGATCAGGCATGGGAGGGGTAGGGACGTGGCGCGAGGCGGTCACGCCGACCGGTGAGGCGGGGGTGTCAGTCGATGACGGGGTGCGGCTGGACGATGGGGGCCGAGCTCTCGACGGGCCGTACGGGTACCGCGGGCCGGAAGGACTTCAGCGCGGACAGGTCGGGCACCAGGTGTGCCGCCTCCTGGCAGATATCGGCAGCGTCGCCGAGGGAGAGATACGGGGTGCGGATGCGTGACCAGCCGCCGGACGTGTCCCCCGCGACCGCGAGGCCGGGACGTTCGGCAGGGATGGCGCATGCGGCGAGGACCGCTTCCGGCGCGATGTCGCCGAGGGCCATCTTCGCGGAGGCTTCATCGTTCACCCGGTGGCAGACTCGGCCGGTGAGCTGGGCCCGGAGCATGGTCGCGCCCTTGCCGAGTTCGGCACCGAAGCGCTGCCCGCAGACCTCCAGGTAGATGCCGGCTGCGCGGCCGAGCTGGGCGAGGCGGATGAGCTGGGTGACCATCTCGTCGCGCCGTTCCTCGTCCTTGCGGGTGGCGGTCAGGAAGAGTTCGGCCACCTCGTCGACGAACAGGACGATGGGCACGGGCCGTTCGCTCTCGGGCAGGCCCCAGATGTCGGAGGTGATCTCTTCGTCCGGAGTGCCGAGGGCAATGCCCTGCCGGGCTTTGATCAGGTCGTATCGGTCCTCCATTTCCTTGACCAGGACGGGCAGCAGCTCTGCGGCTTCGTCCGGATCGGTGGCCAGCGCTGAGAGGCGCGAGGCGAACGGAGCCAGCTCGACACCGCGCTTGCAGTCGACGCCGACGAGGGCGACGTTTTGCGGTGCGAGGCCGGAGACGAGATGGCGCAGGTACATGGACTTGCCCGACAGCGTTGCGCCGAGGGTGAGTTGGTGAGGCACGGCCCGGTAGTCGCGCACGAAGGGCATGGCGTCCTCCCGCAGGGCGACCGGCACCCTGAGGAAACCGCCCTCGATCTTGCGAGGCATGCGCACTTTCCGCAGGACGTCGAAGCCGACCAACCGCAGTTCGACGACGCCGGGCTTGACGGTGGAGACGTACACGGCGTGAACGCCCCAGGCATGCCGCAACCGTCCGGCCGAAGCCGCAACGTCGGCGGGTTCCTGCCCTGGAGCGAGCCGCAGTCGCAGCCGTAAGCCCGTCGACGTTGGGCGGATGATGCCCCGACGGGGCGGGACGGGCCGCACCTCCCGTCGAGTGGTGGCCTTGACGGCGAGGATGCGCAGCCGGGACGGCGCGACCGTCAGGCCGCAGGCTTCCATGACCGAGGCGTACGAGCTGAGCAGCCGGACGGTAGATATCGGCCCGCCGACCGCCGACCAGTAGAGACCCGGGTGGTTGGCCCGGGCGTAGGCGGCCCCACCGCCGAGCGCGGCGACAGGACCACCCACCTCCACGAGCGTCGCGAGATCGGTCATCAGGCCGAGGCCCCCATAACGGCCGGGAAGGCGGCGGGGGTGACGGCGGCGGCCCGGAAGGCGATGCCGTGCCGCTGCTGGCCGTTGAACACGGACTCCCACGGCCGGGCGACCAGCCCCGGCAGCGAGACCGGCGCACCGAGGTTCAGCCCCTCGGAGACGCCGCCTTCCGGGACGGTGACCTTGATGAGCGAGGACTCCCCGTCCTCGATGTAGACGACGCCGATGGTCATCAGCGCTTCACCACTGACAGCGTCCTTGGCGATCTCGCCGGTCTGCCGGTCACGAACCTTCGGCTCGGGAGCCTCCGTCAGGAGGATGGTCGCGGCGGAGGCCTCAACACGGATGGTGCGCAAGGGTGCGTTCCTATCTACTCGTCTATACAAGATGCGATCTGTGAACCCGATCTCCCGGGCTCACGACGATCACCTTGCCACACAACTTGCCCACTCGTCTATACGAGTAAGCGTGTTGGGGTGTACGAGTTCGAGGAAGCGTCCTCGCGCACCACCCGCCCATCACCGGATCACGTGGCCGGGAGCTGGTACGACAGGACGTAGGCATCCGCCGCCATGACCGTGTCACAGACCTCCACGGGCCGCCCCTCGGTGTCGAAGGCCGTCCGGATCAGGTGGATCACGGGGACGCCAGCCGCCAGTCGCAGCGTGCGCACCTCGTCGGGCGAGGGCATCCGGGCGCGAATCTCTTCCTCGAAGTGGTCGAGGCGGTGGCCCAGTTCTTCGAGACGGGCGTAGATGCCGCCGGGTCCTGGGTTCGGCTCGGCGATCTGCGTGCCGCGGGCGATGTCGAGCGGCAGGTAGGAGGTGGCGAACTCGACCGGGCGCCCGTCGAGGAGGTAGCGGCGCCGACGCGCGAGGACCCGCCGCACGGACCCAAGCCGCGTGGAGATGTCCTGGCTGGCCTTCTCTTCCTTCACCTCAAGGCTGTCGACCTGCGGGTGGCTGCCGGCCGCATCCGCCTCGACGATGAACGCGGACTTCCCCTGCTCGCGGTGACGACGGGCGAACCGGTCGGAGGCGAGACGCCGCACGGGCGGACGCGGCCGGACGAAGACTCCCTTGCCGTGCTCGGCGTGGACGAGGCCTTCCCCCTGGAGGATGGAGAAGGAGTTGCGGACCGTCATCCGGGAGACCCCGTAGTGGTCGACGAGCTCAGCTTCCGAGGGCAGCTTCTCGCCCTCCCGGAATCGCCCACGGTCGATGGCCTCACGCAGCTGATCGGCAATCTGCCTGAAGACCGCACGATCGCTCGTGGGGTCGAGATCACCGAGCAGGCCCGAAGAAAGAGGGCTCACGTGTGTACTCCTTTAGGTATCTAGACGAGTGGGCGAGTGCTTGTTGCTACGGTGGAGAGCCTAGCCATCCGAGAGGGCCGAGGAACGTGAGCACAGAACGCCCGCACTCCGTGAGCGTGGCCGGGGTCGTCATCGACGCCCAGGGCCGGGCCCTCCTGATCCAGCGCCGCGACAACGGCCACTGGGAACCGCCGGGCGGCATCCTCGAACGCGAGGAGACCGTACCCGAAGCCCTTCAGCGCGAAGTCCTCGAAGAGACCGGCATCAAGATCGCACTTCCCGCGACCCTCACCGGCGTCTACAAGAACATGACGGGCCTGATCGTCTCGCTGGTCTTCCGCTGCGAGGCGGCCGACGGCACGCCGACCACCGGCGACGAGACCCGCGCACTGCGCTGGGTGACTCGTGAAGAAGTCTCCGAACTCGCCGACGAGGCGTACGCGATCCGCGTCATCGACGCACTCGACGCGGCGTCTCCGCCGGCCATTCGCGCCCACGACGGCGTGAAACTCGTCTAGTCCGAACCCGCTGCACATGGCGGCCTACCAGCATGAAGGAACTTGTATGCACGAGTATACGAGTACTGTCCGGGTCTGGGGACTGTCTTGCCCAGGTTTCCCGGAAGAGGTCAGCCGGGCCCGCCGATGGACGCGCGACGTCCTGCGCGGCTCCCCTTTTGCGGAAGACGCCGAGCTGATCGTGAGCGAGCTCAGCGCGAACGCGATCCTCCACACGGCGAGCGGACGCGAGTCCGGCAGCTTCCACCTGGCCGTCGCTGTCTCGGCTCAGGTGGTGGCGGTCTCGGTCACGGATGACGGAGGCACGGGCACGGCCCCCAAGGTTGAGCACCAGGACCAGGACGCCGAGCACGGCCGGGGCCTGGGGATGGTCAGCGCGATCGCCCACCGCGTCGTGATCCACGACAGCAACGGCGGCCGCACGGTCACCGCGGAGCTCTTCACCCACCCTCGCCGAGGAGGCCACCCATGCTGAGGACGTCGACCAGGCCCGGCTTCTGGTGCGAGTGCTGGACGGAGAGGTTGGACGGGCGGCAGCCGCCGGCGCTCTTCGGTTCCTTCGACGCCTACTCGGCGGTCGAGGCGAACAACTGGGTGGCGACGATCCTGCGCACCATCTCACCGGCACTCGACACAGCCGCTTCTCAAGAAGCGTGGGAACGGCTCCACGACCACCGCATCGACACCAGACGAGCCCTCTTGCGCCGGGAGCCCTGGACGGTGTCCATCACCCACGTCAACACGCGCATCACATGGACCGTCCGACCAGCACTCTTCCTGCCGCTCATCCACCGCCAGGGCGTTGAACTTCCGCCCTGCGTACACGACTTCAAGCCCTTCGCCAGCGGCTAGCGACCATCTCCAAGAAGTCAGCGCGGCACCCGCCCGACGGTGAACCCCTCACCATCCTGGAACTCGATCAACACCCCGCTGTCGACGAGGTAGATCCAACACTCAAAGCAGCAGTCCAGTACCGCCCCGGCATGCGCCGCAAGCAGGCTGGCCTCCAGGGCGAGTGAGGGCACCGCGAGATTGCCCCAGAACACAACTGCCAGCTCATCCGAACTCGCAAGACTGATCAGAAGCTTGCCAAGCTCCCCACCGTCGAAGGCTGGGGAGCACTGGAGTACCTCGGCACGCCGCCAGTCCAGCCGAGACGACCCCACAGAACCGAAACGGCTCAAGCTCAGAGCTGCGAACGTCCGGTCCTCCTCGTACGACAGCACCACTGCCGCGTCTCCAACGGCCCCCAGCAGCGCAGCGATCCCATCAGCCTGTGTTCCATAGCTGGCCTCGGCACCCAAGGCACTCCCCACGTCCATCCCCCTGTCCGACGCACTAACTCTCGGGCACCACGACACCTCGCAGCAACGACGTGCACAGAAAAGCCGATCACAGCCACCGTCAACCATCAGCTGGGATCGAAGTGTCAAGCATCTACCGGGACCGGACAGCCCCGCACGTCCGACTGAGTTACAACTTTCTCTACTGGTTCAAGGCGGCCCGCCTACGGCGGCCCGCGCGCGCTGGCGGCCATGGGCCGCCGTCGCTCCATGTCTCCGCCACCGCTACGGCGGCCCAGCCACTCAGCGCGCAACACCGCAAAGGCGGACAGTCAGATCAGGAAGCAACCCAACCAGCCCGAGTCACGGACTAGGCCGACACCCACCCAGCGCGACCGCGCCACCCATCCGCCACCGCTTCGAAGCCGCATGGCGTCAGAGTCGCAGCCCAGTTGACATACCACGCGGCAACACCCAAGCCGGAATCAAGATGCGGCCCGTAACTCACGGAAGAAGCGTGGCTGAGGCCTGTGCGGGGTTGCTGGAGGCATACGTGGCGGGTGCTCGTGCGGCGCCCCCGCCGTCGTGGCTGACTTTCGGCGGCTGAGGTCAGGACCGGCTTTATGCACCGAGCGTGAACCTTCGACTATCACCTATTCAATTTCGCCTGGTAAGTACATAACACAACGCGACAAACAGGGCTACTCGGTGCAGCATTGAAGTGTGGCTGAAGGATACAGGCCATCTCCCGGCAGCGGCGCGCCTCCCCACCAAGCCTTTCGGAGGCAGCGGGCCACAAGTATCCCAGATCTGTTGCATGGCCGAAACGGTCGAGTCGATTACGCACACCGACGCTCGGTTGGCCGCACACAGGCGGCCTGCTGGCGCTGATGAGTTCCGCCCACTCTTAAGATCCACCCTGCCGGCAGCTGAGCACAAGCAAGTATGGGAGTGACTGAAGATGATCGTCCAGTGGTGCGTGAAGGGGCTTGCACTTGAAAGCGATCAAGACGCAAAGGATCTAATAGACTCTAGCCGTGGAATCTGCTGCAACTGGTGGCGACGGGTCGGAACCATCTCCCCTAACTGGATAAGAGATAAACTGACTCCACAGAATCTTGATCTCCACATAAATCATTTCACAACCCCAGACCCTGCTACGGGTGACCCGTTTAATGTCGCCACTCCATTTATTTCCTTGTCGGCCGGCACCGTAGAGCGTGACGCGGCAGCGCAGACAAATATCGTTCACCGTGCCCGCATGACCGCACTCTGGTTTGGCACGGATTTTGGACGCCGGGATCAATGTTATCTCTACCTCTGCTGGGTCGTAGTTGCTCCTCGCCGCGCTGTGCAAATTGAAGGAGTATCGGAAGAGCCGAGAGACCTTAACACGTATCGACGCTACTCCGCTTACCAGACCGAGGGCGAAATAACGGCCAAGGTGCTCATTCCAGACAATCAAATCATGGGCTGCGAAAAATGGGAGTGGGATCAGAATGCAAATATATTGAGAAAGAATTGGACCCATCCTAACCCACGCTTCACCCCACCGGAAACGCTTTCCAACGTGAGGGAGCTGATTTGAAGTGAGTATGTCCCACGTTCGCGACATGCGGATGGATCCAGAAAGAGCTTCTTCCGCGGTCAAGTTCTTTGAGGCCTACGCGAATTCATGCCTGACCGAACTTGATTGGATCGGCGATAAGGGCATCTCGCCGCCCATTCAGAATTCCGCGGATGGCAGCAGATGGATAGTTATGAGCGACGCTGCTTCAGCTTTGAAAATAGCCTCCGAATGGGCAATGCTTGTCGATCCGACCCACGCTCTGGCTATCCTCGATCGATGTGGAACATTGCTCCACGATCTTAACTATCCCTTCGGTAATTTCTTGAAGGTTGTCGCCGGGCCGTGGTTCGAGGATCCGCCCATCTCAGGCTTCGGCCAATGGATTGAAGACGTAGTACGCCTCAATGGGCCGGAGGGCAGTCGACATAGAGATACGGAAAACGGAAGTGATATCCCGGCAACACTCCTACATCCACAGCAGCAGGCATATCTGGTGATGGCGGCGGCCTCTTCGCCTCTCGTGTATTCACAATTCCGTACACCTCTTCGGCAGATAATAGCGGAATCCCCTCACAGAGTCGGCGTAACACCTGTGGGTGCCCTGGGGACCCCAATTCGGAGATTTTGGGCCATCGCCGAGGCTCTGACCCGCGAGGGAAGTAAAGGTGCCGCAGTAGTGGCCGAACACCTGGCAGAGATGAGCCAGAAATACGCCGAGTCGGCTGAATTGGCAATGGCGAATGAATACTGCTGGCGCAACGCAGCATCTCCTATTGACATAGTAGACGTGGACCTGACGGGGATCGTTGTGAGCGCCGCGCGAATCCTTGGAATTGGGGCTCTTGGTAATTCGCTGGAGTTGCAGCTTCCTAACATTCACCCCCTGGGGCGAGTGCAGCTTGAGGTCGCCCTGGAGGTCACACGTAGCGGTCCTTCTGGAGGAGCACAATGACCGGACTTCAGACGCTCATCTTGGTGGCCGCCCTTCTTGTGCTCGTATGTTCCCTACTCCTTTTCAGAGGAGGGAAGGCGAAAATATCGATGGCGCAGCTCTTCGATCTAGAGATTGAAGTAGGGGAGGCAAACAAAAATGGAGCGAAGAAGGCCGCCGTTCAGGCCGCCGAGCAACGAGGCGATCAGGAGGTGCAGCCAGTTATTGAAGAGATAGGACAGACGAAAAAGGCTCGCCTGGCGCGGGTGCTATGGGTCGACGACAATCCAGACAACAACGTCTACGAAACACTGGCATTGGAGCAGCTTGGACTCCTGGTCACGAAGGCTACTTCAACCGATTCTGGCATGTTTTATTTCAACGATTTGGACTTCTCGTTGGTTGTTACTGACGCGCAGAGGGGGCCTGATGCAGACGCAGCCATGAATCTTCTGAAAGAGTTGCGGGAGGTCAAACCCGAAATCCCGGTAATCGTCTATACGATGGGGGCCGCTGATAAACGAGAGCAGTTGGTCAACGCAGGAGCGCGGGCAGTGGTAGAGACACCCAGCGAATTGATCAAAGCGGTACTCAACGAACGGGCAAGTGCAGCGTGATCCGGAGGCGTGCCCATCCGGGGCCAGTCAGTAGGTTCGAGGCGAAGAGGCCGTGCCAGAACCATGCCAGATCGCACGGGGAACCACGGGGAACACCGGGCAATAGGCTGGCGAGCAACAGGACGCCCGTACCGCTCCGGCGCAGGTCAGTGAAGCTCCCTCCCCTTGAGGACCCACGCTTCCCAAGCCGATGGCCCACGCCGGCCTGTCAGTGCCGCATGAGAGCCTCCGGCCATGAGCTACGACTTGGCTGTGTGGGAGGGCGAGCGCCCTGCGGACGACAAGGCGGCCGCACGAGTGTTCACGGACCTCTATGAGCGCTACGTCGACACAGAGGTGGAGCATCCGCCGGCCGAGCGCATAGCGGCTTACGTTGCCGCTCTCCTGGAACAGTGGTGTGACCTGACCGAGGACGAGGAGGACACCTCCCCTTGGTCGACGGGGCCGTTGATCGGCGAGGCATGCGGCCCGCTCGTCTACTTTCCTATGCGCTGGAGCATGGCTGAGGAGGCCTCCACCTACTCGGCGGCCCTCGCGGAGTCGATGGGGCTGGTCTGCTTCGACCCTCAGCAGAACCGGCTCAGGCCCTGAAGCTGGGGGCGCGCTTCCCGTCTCAGTTTCCGTCTCATTCAGCGCCGTTCACGGCCGTTCAGACGGGACTGAAGCCGGTAGCCGCTTTCACAGCTGGCCGTCCATGAACGCAGGTGAACGCCCCCGCACGCAGCCCAAGACCCCACCAACACAGTTGGAAAGCGTGTTGGTGCCTCGCGCCCGCGACATCGGGCCCGTGCCGGCTGTCGACAGCTTCCACCGTCCTGACCATGATTGGCGAATGCCCGAGTTCAGTTGGCCGGACCGCTCACAGGTTCCGGCCGCGGATGCCGTAGAACAAAACTGGCCAGCAACCGTCTCCGCACTGCCCCTTGGATCTCACGTCAGCGGTCGCGTCATCGGCCGACAGCCGTTTGGCGTCTTCCTCCTGATCGAAGGCGTGCCGAATGCAGTCGGTCTTGCCGAGATCACCGCCATGCCTCACCACATGGAGCTGCCCGCCATGGGCGCTGCTGTCGCCGGTGAGGTGATCTGGCACGCGGATCACAACCGTCAGGTGAAGATCCGCCTCGATGAATGGAACGTGCCCAGTTGATCGCCTCCTGCGGACGCCGCAGCTCTGCACCACTACCGCACCAGATCCAGCGGGGAACCACGGGGAATCACGGTGAAGACAGCCGAGCTCAGAAGGAGGGCGGGCCGTACGTTCGACCAGGTCAGCGCCCAAACCGGCCGTGAATGATCGCAGCTTCCCAAGCTGAGGGCTCCGGCCGTCGTCACGGCCGGCCATGGCCGCTTGCTCTGGTCGACGACAAACCCCGATAGCGTGGCTGAGGCCGGTGGGGGTACAGCGAGGCACACGCGTGCGTGGTCGTTCGCCGCGCTCGCCGTCGTGGCTGACTGTCGTCGGCTCAGGTTCGTGCCACTGTCGTGCCAGATGCAAGGGTCAGCCACGGTCAACGAAGGTGTCTCGCGGTCGAGTTCTCGGCAGCCTCACCAGGTATCGAAGCTCCAGTTCAGGGGCACGATCACCCCTCCGCTCTCCTAAAGCGGGTGTCGCAGGTTCGAATCCTGCCGGGGGCACCAGGCAAAAGGCCCCGGACCGATCATGGTCCGGGGCCTTTGACATCTACGTCTGACATCAACGAGGGCGATCACTCAACACCGGCCGCCACGTCCATGGTGATGCTGATCTGGCTGTGCCCGAGGATCTCCATCACGACGCGGGGCGCGACTCCGGCAGCCGTGAGGAGCGTGGCCGTGCCGTGGCGAGCGTCATGCAGCCGGATGACCCGAAGGCCCCGTCGCCGCCCGCCTCCACAGCGGCGGCCATCAACGCCTGGTAGTCCACCGACAAGGCCGCACCCCAGCTGTTCGCCCAGGTCAACGCCCGAACCGGCCACAAATGCCCGCAGCTACCCAAGCTGAGAGTGCGAGTTCGATTCTCGTCACCCGCTCCATGATTAAGGCCCAGGTCATAGACCCGGGCCTTTTTGCTGTCTGCTGTGATCACTCGCCGCGTGCCAGAGACCGCTGACATCCCCGGCTGACATCATCGACGCCGGACGGGGGCGTACACCAGCACCCAGTCCGGCCGTCACACCAGTGGACGGCAGCCGCCGCAGCGGGCGTGAATCGAACTCCTAAGCGGGTGCCGCAGGTTCGAATCCTGCCGGGGGGGGCACCAGGGCAAAGTCCCGGACCGGCTTGGTCCGGGACCTTTGACGTCTACGCCGGTGGTTAATGACGCCGAGGCGCCTCCTGGGCAACCGATCCATGTGGCTCTTGGTGTCGCGCTGAGTGTCCTGCACGACGTGCGTGTACACATCCATCGTGATCCCGATCTGCGAGTGCCCGAGGGCCTCCATCACGGCGCGGAACGCGACTCCGGCCGCCGTGAGGAGAGTGGCGGTGTCGTGCCGGGCCTCGTGCAGCCGGATCGCACGGAGGCCGGCGGACTGGGCGACGCGGGTGGACGAGCGGTAGAGGTTGCGCGGCTCGACCGGCCGCCCGGGGTGGGTGGCGAAGCGGACCGATCGCCGGGTTTCGTTATCCCGACGGATCGGCGCCATCCGGCGCGGACCCGCGGCTGAGTCCTCCGCATCATCCGGCCCGGGCTCGGTGGCGGTGTGCTCGGCGGCGCGGGGGCCGCCGCCTGCGCGTTGCGCGCGGTACAAGGCCGGCTGCAACCTCGGGGATCGCCAGATCCGCTCCGGGCAGCAGGCTCGTGTACCTGTCGACCGTTCCTGGTTGGGCAAGTGGCGACCTTCCAGAAAGTCCGCTCGACGGCCTGCTGTTGGGCGATCCAGTTCACGCTGACGATCGTTCGCCGCGGTGGACGACCGTGATGAGGGGGTCGGGGCCAGGGGCCTCGAGTTCGTCGACCACGGCGACGGCCAGGTCCTCGGCGCTGATCCAGGATTGGCCGTCGGCGCTGATGAGCAAGGTGTCGCTGCCGCGCCGATAGCGGCCGGTCCGTTCGCCGGGTTCGAGCCGGGCCGGTGGACTCAGATAGACGCAATCGGCATCGGCATGGGACTGGCAGGTTCGCAGCTGAGCGATTCCGGCGGCGGCGACGGCCTTGATTTCGGCGGGCACGTACGCCGGGTTGTCGGCGACCAGCAGATCGCGGTCACCGGGGCTGCGCAATGCGCCGGCGCCGCCGACCACGAGGACGCGGATCCCGAGTTGTGCGGCGATGTCCAGCACCGTACGGGTAGCGCCGACCACGAACTCCTCGTCGACCGGCGTGGTCCGCACGGTCAGTACGACGGCGTCCGCAGCGCCGTGGGAGGCGGAGCCTGCCAGCGCCTCGCGTATGGCGTGTGAGTCGTTCGCGTCGGCCGCGATCGGCGTCACATTCGGGTTCCTCGGGTTCTCACTCGCGGGTTTCCGGGACAGAGCGATCACTTGGTGTCCGCGTGCACTGGCCTCGTTGATCACCCGGCTGCCGACCATCCCGGTGGCGCCCAGTACAGCGATCGTCATGCCTGTCTTCATCGGACCCGTCCTTCTCGTATGTGATCGTCGTGCATCTGGTCTTCTCGGATCTGGGCTTCTGCCAGCCTGCGGCACGCCACGCGGCCCGACAGGTTCGGGGCATTGAGCTGCGCCGCGAGCAACGCGGCCAGGGTGAGGACGAAGCCAGAGGTCTGCAGCAGGCTCAGTGACTCGCCCAGCGCGATACCGATGACGGCCGCGACCAGCGGGGACAGCAGCACCAGCGGTGCGGACGCGCCGACCGGCAGCTTTCCGATACCGCGGAACCACAGCGTGGACGCGATCAGCCCACCCACGCTGCCGAGCCACAGGTATCCGCCGACGGCTCCGATGTCGATGCGCGGCGGCGCCCCTTCGATCGCGAGGGCGAGCGGGAGCAAGAGCAGGCCGCCCGCCGTCAGTTGCCAACCGGTCAGGGGCAGTGGACCGACACCCATGGGAAGGCCCCACCGCTTGGTGAGGACGATCCCGGCGGCCATGGCGGCCGTACCACCGAGGCCGGCGACGACCCCGACGGCGTCCAGCCGGACCTGCGGCCCCAGTACGACGAGTCCGACACCGACCGCGCCGAGCACGCCCCAGGTCAATCGCCAGGCCGTAGGCCGGTCGTGGAGCAGCGCGACGGCCAACCCAGCGACGGTGGCCACCTGCTGCGCGTACGGGATTCGCGGCAAGCCCGGTGGCCGCTCGGTCGAGGTATGCATGTGATGAATTCTCAGAACCAGCCAATCATGAGTCCAACACATGCTTGTCATCGCAGTCATGAACCAGAACGATGACCGTGTGGATCTCCAGCAGATGCGCTACGTCGTCGCCGTGGCCGAAACCCGTAACTTCACCCGGGCCGCCGAGCGCTGTTTCGTTGTGCAGTCGTCGCTCAGTCACCGGATCGCCGGCCTGGAACGGGAACTCGGAGTCAAGCTGTTCGCCCGGTCCAGCCGCCGCGTCGAGCTGACCCCTGCGGGAGCGGCGTTTGTCGCCGGCGCACGCGAGTGCCTGGCCGCCGCCGACCGCGCGGCTGCCGACGCCGCCGCCGCTACCGGCGTGGTACGCGGCCGACTCGCCGTCGGCGTGATCGTGACGACGGCTGCCGTCGACGTACCGGAGCTGCTGCAGCGGTATCGCGCCCAGCACCCGGCCGTCCACGTCGCCCTCCGTTCCGGACGCAGCGATGAACTGGCGGCGGCGGTCCGGAACGGCGACCTGGACATCGCCTTCCTCGGCATGCCGGAGAGCGAACGGCCCTCCGGTGTGGAGTACGTTGTTCTCGCTCACGACGAGCACGTGCTGGTCGTGCCGGCCGGGCACCGACTGGCGGGCGTTTCCCAGGTCACGCTGCGGGAGATCGCCGAAGAGACGTTTGTGGACTTCGTGAGCGGGACGCCCGCCCGGGCCCAGTCCGATCAGGCGTTCGCCGCCGCGGGCCTGGTCCGCGACGTCGCGTACGAAGCCGGCGTCGTGGAGCTGATCACCCAGCTGATCGCCCGCGGGCTCGGCATCGCGCTGCTGCCGTCCGCGTTTATCCGACCGCGGGCCACTGACGACCCCGAACTGGCGCTGGTCCCGGTGGTCGACGGACCGCATCGCATCGAATACCTGGCGTGGAGCCGCTTCAACCCCAGCCCTGCCACCCGAGCGATGCTCGACATCCTCGGGGTCGGGCCGCCGTCAACTGTGACCTGACGCGCAACGGTTTCATCACGGGTGACATCAACTTCTCGCATCTGCCGTACAGAGTGGGCCGGTTGCCGCAGCTCGGGCAGACCTCGCCAGAACGGATTCAGCACACATGAGGTTGGAAAACCCTGCGAACACGCGAGAACTACGTAGGGGTGTTTTGCCAGGCCAGACACCCTACGATCCACGTTTGTGCAGGTCATAGCCTCGTCCAGGGAAAACTCCTAAAGCGGGTGTCGCAGGTTCGAATTTTGCCGGGGGCACCAGGCAAAAGGCCCCGGACCGATCATGGTCCGGGGCCTTTGACATCTACTTCTGACATCAACGCGGGCGGTCACCCGCGATCGGGGCGCCTCTTTCGCAGCAGCCGGTCCATGTGGCTCATGGCCTCGCGCTGTGTGTCCTGGACGACGTGGGTGTAGACGTCCATCGTGATGCTGATCTGGGAGTGGCCAAGGACCTCCATCACGACTCGGGGCGCGACTCCGGCCGCCGTGAGTAGGGTCGCGGTCCCGTGGCGGGCGTCGTGCAGCCGGATCACGCGGAGGCCGGCGGACTCGGCGACGCGGGTGAAGGAGCGGTAGAGGTTGCGCGGCTCGACCGGGCGGCCGGTGCGGGTGGGCGCCCGACAAGCCGAAACGGCCCACCCGTTGAACTGGCGAGCCGTCACGAAATGCCGAGGCTAGCCCCTCAGTGGTTGTCGAACGGGGAGACGATGATCTCAGAGTTGACCGACAGCAGCGTGTTTCCTTCGCTGTCGAAGCTGACCAGGCGGGCATACGCCCTGCCGTTCACGTGCAGCTCGGCGAGATATCGTGCGGTACCAACCGTGCCGGTGGCGCAGGGGATGTTGTTCACGGAATGCACCGCCGTGCCATCGGGGTCAACGACGTCGACCCGGAATTTGGCGCAGTTGCTGGGGAATGCCTGGATGTGGCCCAGGCCGAGGAATTCTTGTGGTCCAAGGCCGACCCGGTCCACACAGACGTCGCCCCTGAATCCACTCTGATCGAATGACGTGCATTTCCTGAACGGTGGCACCCAGGCGGCCTGGGCCGGGCCGCCGACTGCGGTGATCATGCCAACGGTAGCGGTCGCCACGACGACCGCTGCGGAAATGGCGTTGCGGATTCTCATTGATGCCCCCTCGCACGACAAGTGAACCTTCAAAAGTGCCGTCCACCAGTAGAAAACCAGCTTTTCCCGACGGATCGGCGATTCGCTACGGTAGCCGACCGGCTCCGGGACGTCAGCGGCCGCAGTTGAACAACTCCTCCGGCAATCACCGAAAATCCGTCCCGGCGCTCAGCTCGACAACCGTTACCCCAGCCCGCGCACGGTCTCGATGCTGTTGCGCCCGAACGGGGTGTCCACCTTCTTGCAGGTAGCTGATGTAGAGCTCGACGATGTTCGAGCGCCCCCGCCAGTCCGCCTCCCAGACGTCCTCCAGGATCCGGCGTTTGCTCAGCACGCTGTCGCGGTGGCGGATCAGGCAGTGCAGCAGGGTGAACTCGCGCGGGGTCAGGCGCAGCGCGATGCCGTCACGCTCGACCGTCTGCCGGAACGGATCGAGCACCAGCCCTCCGGCGGTGAGCACACCCCGGGGCTGGCGGTCCGTGCGCCGGACCAGGGTCTGCAGCCGGGCCATCCGCTCGACGAAGCCGATCGGCATCATCAGGTAGTCCTCGGCCCCGACGTCGAACACGTCGTTACGACGCTGGTCCCCGGGCATCGCCGAGAGCATGAGCACCGGCGTCCACACTCCGGCGACCCACAGTGCCTCACAGATCTCGTACCCGCTCGGGCCGGGACCGGTGAGGTCGAGCACCACCACGTCGTACGGGTGCTTGCGGGCCCGGGACAGGCCGGTGACAGAGTCCTGGACGACGTCCGTCGCGAAACCCTCGGTCTGCAGCCCCTGATGCAGTGCCGGGGTGAGCCGGCGGTGGTCGCACATCATCAGCACCCGCAGCGGCTCCTGGTCCGGTCGGGGCACCACCCGCAGCTCAGGCATGAGCGTGCTCGTGACCGGGCCGGGACGCCGAGGTGCTCGCCCCGGCCCTGGCGTACAGGTCCAGGCTGGCCGACACGACCTAGCCTCGCGCTTTCACGTGGGCTGGCGTCCGAGGTGATCAAAAAAGAGAGAAGTGCTCCTGACCTGCAACGATAGGGCTCGTCGAAGGTCCTGTCGGTTGCGAGGAAAGAAGCACTTCCCAGGTGAAGAAGCTCTCGGCCACGGTGATCACGCTCAGGAAGCGGTTGGGGCGGGCCGTGGACCGGAACCAGGCCAGGACGCGCGGGTCGGGCTTCGCCCGGGTCGTGAGCTCGGCGACGACTTTGGTGTCGAACAGGTAGATCACTCGGCGTCCGTCTGCGCATCGTAGGAGCGAGCGCCGAACTCCAGACCCTCGAAGGGCCGGGAGAGCAGGAATTCCTCGAAGCCGTCGTTGCTCAGCGTCACCCAGCGGTGCAGCATCTCGGGCAGAGCCTCGATCTCCGTGTCGGCGAGCTCCGCGCCAAAGTGCCGACGCTCTCCCGGTTCTTCTGCGGGCTGCCGTCGCTGTGCGTGGCCGGCGCTGAGGGTTTCGATGTGGTGGGTGCGGAGGCCGACGACCCACCGTCACCGGAGGGGGGTCCGGCAGCGGATTGCGGGCCGCCGCCCCCGCTGTGCGTGGCCGGCGCTGAGGGCTCCGGTGTGGTGCGGGCGGAGGCCGACGACTCACCGCCACCGGAGGGGGGCCCGGCAGCGGATGTGGTGAGGCCGGCGAGCGCAATGGCGAGCGAGGCCGCCAGTGCTATCGATCGCACGGGCCGTCGTCGAGGGCGCCCGGCATGGGGCCGCCGGTCGGCCGGTGAGGCCGGCCCCCGGTGTGGGTTGGCCGGTGAGGTCGGCCCCCGGTGTGGGTCGGCCGGTGAGGTCGGATCGGGTGCCTCGTCCGCCGGGCTGCTGTGGCTCGCGGATGCGGCCGATGCCGCGGTGCTCGTGGCGGCGGAGGGCGTCGGTGCCCGCCGGGCATCGGATGGGCGTGGTCGTTGCCGTGCCGCGCCAGGCATCCCAGACAGGCATCCCAGGCTTCCTTGTCTCTGCAGGTTGTCGGGGTTGGGATCGTCCCACCGTTGCAGGTTGGGGGGCAGCCGTTGTCCCAGGCCCACGAGGCATCCGACGCTATGGCTGTCGCACCGGCTGAAGCGGCCGACCGCCCGGCAGCGCCACGACACCCCGACTCACCCGTCCACTGGGACACCCGTCTCTTTGGGCACCCGGGTGCAGGGCGCGGACGCTCAAGGGGGCGCCCGACCGCCTTCGCCCCCGCCACCGCGGTCCGAGGAGGAGGCGGGTGGTGTGGCGGCGACAGCCCAGCACGCGACCTCATACCGATCAGAAAAGGAACACGCATATGAACGTGAAGTCCCTTACGGCCCACCGTGTGGCCGTGGCCGCGGGTCTCGTCCTGGCTCTTGGGTGTGGTGTGGCGGCACAGGCCTCCGCCACCGGGCCGCGGACGATCAGCGGGAAGGCCCATGACGCGGTGACGCACCGCTCGGGCGGCGGTGGCGACAAGGCAACCGTCGCCGCCTGCTCCCAGAAGGTCCTCGGGGTGTCCGCCGTGACGGAGCCCGCAGACAGCAAGGACGCCAGGCACCTCCTCCTCACCGTCCAGAACGCCGGCGACAAGAAGTGCAACCTCTACCGCTACCCTCTCGTGCGGCTCGGCAACGGTCGGACCACGGCCCCCGTGATCAAGGAGAGCGACCCGAACCCGGGGGTGCCCGTCACCCTCGCCCCGGGTGAGGAGGCATATGCCGCTCTGCTCGTCAACGGCCCCATGGACGAGTACGAGGCGAAGAGCATCACCCTCAGCCTCCAGGGCCGTAAGCCCGGCAGCAGCGCGGGCAAGCCGATCGATGTCCCCATGCCCGTCGACACGTTGTACGCCAACGACTTTCAGCGTGTCACCTACTGGACGACTGCTCCCGGTTACGCCCTGGATTTCATCATGTCGAAGTGACGGACCTCGATCGGAACCACTTCCCAGCGGCTGACCAGAACGCTCACATGGCCTATTGAACACCGGCTGAAGTCGGCCGATGGCGCGGCAGCACCCAAAACACCCCCACCCACCATGCACCCGCCCCCCGGGACACCCATGTCCTCGAGCGCCCAGGACGCGAGGTGAGGCGGGTGGGGGTACAGCGAGGCACACGCGTGCGTGATCGGTCGGCGCGCCCGCCGTCGTGGCCGGCTGTCGTCGGCTGAGATTCGTGCCATACGAGGACCTGGTCGACCGTCCTTGGTCGCTGATGAGGGCAGCCCGTCCTGTGAACCTCACACTCCACGCCGGCGGTCGCCCACGAGCCCGGTCTCGTAGGCGACGATCACGAGCTGGGCACGGTCGCGCGCACGCAGCTTGGTGAGCAAGCGTCCGATATGGGTCTTGACCATGGCCAGGCTCAGATGGAGGTGCTCTGCGATCTCCGTGTTGGACAACCCCCGCGCGATCAGGCCGAGCACCTCCAACTCCCGGTCGGTGACTCCGTCCAGCGAGCGGCTGGGTGGGTGCGCGGGCTCCGGACGGCGGGCGAACTCCGCGATCAGGCGGCGGGTCACCGAGGGAGCGAGCAGCGCCTCGCCCGCGGCTACGACGCCGACGGCGGTGAGGACCTCGGACGGCGGGGTGTCCTTGAGCAGAAAGCCCGCGGCGCCGGCGCGCAGGGCGGCGTAGACGTACTCGTCCTCGAAGGTGGTGAGGATGAGGACGCGGACGCCGGACAGGGCCGGGTCCGAGCAGATCTGCCGGGTCGCCTCAATGCCGTCAAGGTCCGGCATGCGTACGTCCATCAGCACGACGTCCGGCCGTTCGCGGCGGGCTGGTTCGACGGCCTCCGCTCCGTTCGCGGCCTCGCCGACGGCCGTCATGCCGGGCGTGTGGTCGACGAGGACCCGGAAGCTGCCGCGCACCATCGCCTGGAGGCCCGCGGATCCGGAGGGGAACCGGACCGTGGCAGCGATGACGAACTCGTGGCCCAGGCGGAATGGCAAGTTGCAGGGCTGCATCTCACCTGCGCCGTTTCAGTGTGTGTGCCGCGCGTGGGAGTTCTTCGTACAGCAGCCGGCCGACCAGCGCCCCGCCGAAGACGACGACACCCACGCCGACCAGCCAGGACTGGATGACGAGGACGGTTCCGACGGGTCCGTAGGTGACGGCGTTGGATGCGATCAACGGCGAGAAGACGAGCCTGGAGAAGACCCTCAGGCCGAGCAGTCCGATCACCGTGGCCACGGCGCCGGGCAACAGGGCACGCCAGCGGATCCTCCCGCCGAGCAGCAGGCGCTGGGACCACCACAGCAACAGGACGGCACTCAGCGAGGCCACGGCCCCACCTGCCAGAGGTTCGCGCCGCAGTGTGGTGGTGGCGGAGAAGTAGAGGTATCCGGTGAGGACGCCGAGCCACACCACATGCCGCCATCTGGCCCACCAGCGGGCCGGGGGCAGGTCCCAGACCTTTTCATAGCCGGTCTGCACCGCCGCCCCGAAGGTCAGGCCGAACACGGCAAGGGCGGCGATACCGAAGGCGGTCGTGGTCCGCAGGGCCTGGCGGGGCTGGGTGAACAACTGCTCGACCCGCCGCCTGGAGGCAGTCGACACGCCGAGCCCTTCCCCCAGCCACTGCGCGAACCCCCGCCCGTGCTCAGGTTCGGCGGAGGAGACGATGATCAGCAGCGGCATCAGCGTGAGAAACCCCAGCGCGGCAAAGCCCAGCGAACGCGACCACAGCTCCATATCCCCTCCCCGCCGCCATCCGCGCCCGACTGACGAACGGCTGATCACACGGTGCAGTCGCCCGAACCAAGATGAACGGTCCGCGGCACCGGAAGGCTTCATCGGCATGCCTGTCGACTACCACGGTCGATACCGTCACCGCGCGAGGGCGCGACACAGAAGTTCCCCGATAACCTGGAAGAACAAGGGGCCACCGGGGTTCAGCATGCTGCGACTGCCCGCAGGGGGCGGCTCGCACCGGCCCGGATCAACGGCTCAGGAGGCAAAGCCATGATCCATTCAGCCGATATCCGCGAGTGGCGCAGCCGCAGCGTCGTCGACCCGAAAGGCCACAAGATCGGCGTGCTCGAAGCCGTCTACGTGGACACCACCACCGACGAACCAGCCGTGGCCACGGTCCGCACCGGACTCCCCACCCGCCACCAGCTGGCCTTCGTACCCCTCGACGAGGCGACCCTCGGGCCGGACTACGTCAAGGTCTCCTACGCCAAGGCACTGGTGAAGAAGGCGCCCTCGGTCGGCATGGACGACATCCTGCCCGCCGAGTCAGAGGAAGCGATCTTCCAGCACTACGACATGCCCTACCAGACGGGCGCAGGCGGCGAGCGGCAACTCGCGCGCCGCTGATCGCCCGCGCTCAGCCACCCGAGGGAGGCGGACGCGTCATGGCGCCCAAGGATCCTAGGCGACGCGTCGGGCGCGGTGGCGGGCTTCCCCGAGTCGGACCTTCGACGGGAGGCGGTCCAGGCCCGCCGAGTCCCGTGCGTGTACGAGCGTTTCCCGGCTCAGTTGCCCCAGAGTCCGCGCTGGATCCGCGTGAGGCTCCAGCAGCAGCCGCACGCGTGCGGTCGGAGCCGTACGTCGGCCCGTCAGCCGGACATGAGCCCGCGAGACCCCGTCCAGGGCCTGCGCCTCTTCCTCGATGACGTCCTCCAGCGTGCGGCCGTTGAGTCGGGCTGCCGCGCCGTCTTCGCTGTCGACGAGGACCCGGTCCAAGCGGTGTCTGCGCTGTGCAAGGAGCCACCACAGCAGCAGGACCAGCAGCACGGCGAGCACCGCGATGACGGTCGGCCACCACCAGTCCTCTTCCCGCCACCGGGTGCGTCCCTCGGTGCCCAGCACCACATCGTCCGGCCCACGGAAGGGCCACCAGCCCGGCATGCCGAAATCCCAGTGGCGCTGCAGATCCAGCCCGCCCAGCAGCACGCCGCCGCCCAAGGCGAACAGTCCAAGGCCGAGAAGCCCCAGCAGCACCCGGTTCACTGTCCTGAGCATCAGAGAATCACCTCAGCCCTTCTTCGGGCGCCGGACGTTCACGGTCAGCGTGGGTGGCCGGGCGAGGCCCATGGACGTCACGGCTTCGCCCAGCGCGGCGTCCAGATCCGCGCGGACCTCCTCGAGATCGCGGAAATGTGCCCCTGCCCGGGCTTTGACCTTCCGGCGACCGACAGCGACCCGTGCCGACTGGACACCGGGCACCTGCATCGCCCGGTCGCGCAGAACCAGCGCGGCCGCGCGGCGGTCGAGCCCGGCGCGGACCTCCCCTGCCCCGGGGACACCGGTGGGCTGCCGCATAGGCAGCAGCCTGCGCAGACCCGGCGTCACCGCCAGCAGGAAAAGCCACAGGCCGAGGGCCATCGCCACCGCGGCCCCGACGATCACCCAGACGTCATCCAGTGGCCGTGTGGCCAGTTCCTCGGCGAGCCGCCGACGCCAGCGCATCGCAGACCGGTCTGCCCGCACCGAGACCACGTCGTACAGAAGCAATCCGATGGCCGCGACGGACAGCAGGGCAACCAAGGCCGCGGGAATCCGCCGCACGGACCAGAAACGGCGTGCCGACCGGCTCGATTCATCGACCGCTGCCGTCGCGCCCGCGCCCGCCCCCGGGGTGCCATCGGCGGACGGAGCCGACTGTCCGGAATCGGAGGGAACGTCGCTGTCACCGGTCGGCTGCCGCCAGGTGTTCGCGCTCATCTCACCCTCTCCTGGCCCGTGTGCCGCGCATGCACCGAGTGCAGCCTCTCCACCGACACCGCGAGGTCGGGCACCTCCATGCCGGCCCATGTCCTGAGCCGTTCGGTGACCTCCCGGCGCACCGCGGCGCACTGCGCCCCGATGTCGGACGGATAACCGAGCTCGACGACGATGCGCATCCGTGCCTCGCCGAGCACCGCCTGCCGTCCGGCAGCAGACTCGCCGTCTTGTCCAGCGGGAGACTCGCCGTCTCGTCGTGCGGTAT